>CAZFPN010000066.1:0-5354 GCA_964521015.1 uncultured Rickettsiales bacterium
TAAAAATCTTTTTTATAACCTAATACAGCAAATTTTAAAAAAATCAAGATGAAATTTCGTTATTGAAATTGTGTTTAATCATCAATTTAGTTTTATATCAATAAGAATTCTTACAATCGCACAAATTAAATATTTTATGGAAATTCAAATATTCAAATTTTTTTCTTGATAAATATTTTTAACGGAATATCATTATCTTTATTAATATATTAAATTTTTAAAGAAAATGTCAGAAGTAGAAAAAAACACAAATTCATATGATTCCAGTTCAATTAAAGTTCTAAAAGGGCTTGATGCAGTAAGAAAGCGCCCCGGAATGTATATTGGAGACACAGATGATGGGAGCGGTCTTCATCATATGGTCTACGA
The DNA here is from genome assembly GCA_964521015.1 of uncultured Rickettsiales bacterium. Classification (GTDB taxonomy): domain Bacteria; phylum Pseudomonadota; class Alphaproteobacteria; order Rickettsiales; family Deianiraeaceae; genus CAZFPN01. Next base: position 370 of record CAZFPN010000066.1, read on the forward strand.
AGTGATGGATAATGCAATTGATGAGGCGCTTGCAGGGCATTGCGATAAAGTATTTGTTAGAATAAATGCAGATGGTTCTTGCACGGTGAGAGATAACGGGCGTGGTATTCCAGTTGACATTCACAAGGAAGAAGGAGTTTCAGCGGCGGAAGTAATTATGACGCAACTTCATGCGGGGGGGAAATTTGACCAAAATTCTTATAAAGTTTCAGGGGGGCTTCACGGGGTTGGGGTTTCTGTTGTAAATGCACTTTCCACTTGGCTGAAGCTTAAAATTTGGAGAGACGGAAAAGAACATTTCATTGAATTTAGAAATGGAGACGCGGTTGAGCCATTAAAAGTGGTTGGCGATGCGAATGGAATGAAGGGGACGGAGGTTACATTTTTGCCTTCCCCTGAAACATTCACAAAGACGGAATTTTTGTTTGCAACCCTTGAAAGCAGGTTTAGAGAGCTTGCTTTTTTAAATTCAGGTGTGAGAATTGAATTTGAAGATGTGCGCGGTGCGGAAGTCAAGCATATTGAATTTTATTACGAAGGGGGGCTTGTTGAGTATGTTAAATATCTTGATAGCTCAAAAACCGCTCTTCACAACCCTCCTGTTTATATAAAAGGCGAAAAAGGGGGAATTACAGCTGAATGTGCGATGCAATGGAATGATGGTTACACAGAAAACCCGCTTGCTTTTACAAATAACATTAAGCAAAAAGACGGAGGAACTCACCTTGCAGGTTTTAAAGGGGCTTTAACAAGGGCGATTACCAAATATTCCCAAGAGCAAAAAATGAAGCTTGAAATAACAGGGGACGATATTCGTGAAGGCTTAACTTACATTGTTTCCGTTAAAGTGCCAGACCCTAAATTTAGCTCGCAAACCAAAGAAAAGCTTGTCTCTTCCGAAGTTAGACCTGTGGTTGAAGATGTAGTCTTTGAAACTCTTTCTCGTTGGCTTGAAGAAAACCCTCACACGACAAGGCAGATATTGGAAAAAATCCAAGAAGCAGCAAGGGCGAGGGAAGCCGCAAGAAAGGCACGTGATTTAACCAGAAGAAAGACGGCTCTTGATGTTGCGAACTTGCCGGGAAAGCTTTCTGATTGTCAAGAAAAAGACCCTGCAAATTCCGAGCTTTTCATCGTGGAGGGAAATTCTGCTGGTGGTTCAGCAAAACAAGGAAGAAATAGAAAATATCAAGCCGTTCTTCCGTTGCGTGGTAAAATTTTGAATGTAGAAAAATCGCGTTTTGATAAAATCCTTTCATCAGAAGCGGTGGGAACTTTGATTACAGCTTTGGGGGCAGGAATTGGAAAGGAAGAATTTGATATTAAAAAACTTCGCTACCATAAAATTGTTATTATGACAGATGCGGATGTAGATGGTGCTCACATTAGAACTCTTCTTTTGACATTCTTTTTTAGGCAAATGCCAGAGGTTATTTTAAACGGATACCTTTACATTGCACAACCGCCTCTTTACAAAGCAAAAAAAGGGGGAAGTGAGGTCTATTTAAAAGATAATGAAAGTTATGCTGATTTCCTTCTTGATAATGCCGTTCAAAACACAAGCTTAAAAACCATAGAAGGCGTGCTTTTAGGGGGCGATTTAAGAAGAGTTATCAAAACTTGCTTAACACTTCACGAAGAAATTGAAATGGCAAGTAAGATATTAAGCCAATCTATTATTGAAGCCTGCCTTCTTGCTGGTGTTAATGCCTTGAATTACAAAGAAGAAAGCCACATTAAACTATTAGCCGAAAAATTAACATTTACAGAAACTGACGAAAACATTTCATGGAATGTTATGCTTGATGGGGAAAACGTGAAAATCATCAAAAAGGTTAGGGGGGTTGAAATTCCGTTTGAGCTGACAAGTCAAGTGCTGACATCAAGTGAATACCGCAAAATATTCAACATTTTTAAAGATATAGCAGAAAGCTTTAAAAAGGAAGTGATTTTGCAAAAAGAAAGGTCAAGCTTTACGGCGAAAACTCCATTTAACCTTGCACAAATTGTGAAGACGGAAGGTGCGAAAGGGCTTTACATTCAAAGGTTTAAGGGGCTGGGGGAAATGAATGCAGAACAATTGTGGGAAACGACGCTAGACCCTAATGCAAGAACACTTTTGAAAGTTCAAATGGAAGAAGCGGAAGAAGCGGATAGAATGTTTTCAATTTTAATGGGAAGTGTTGTGGAACCTCGCCGTGATTTTATAGTAGAAAATGCCCTAACTGCGAAGAATATAGACTTCTAAGGAATTTGCCTTTTATGAACTTCATTGATTTATTTGCAGGAATAGGAGGCATAAGGCTAGGTTTTGAAAGAGCGTTTGAAGATTTAACCTGCGTTTTTGCAAGCGAGTGGGATAAGCACGCAAAAATAACATATCAGGCAAATTTCGGGCATGAACCTGCAGGAGATATAACCTTGATAAAAGCAGAGGAAATACCTCCTTTTGATATACTTCTTGCAGGCTTTCCATGTCAGGCTTTTTCAATTGCTGGGCTTCGTAAAGGCTTTGAAGATACAAGAGGCACTCTCTTTTTTGATGTAGTAAGAATTGCGTCTTTTCATAAACCGCAAGTGATATTTCTTGAAAATGTAAAAGGTCTTAAAAATCACGACAAGGGCAGAACCTTTCAAATAATTCAAGAAACCCTCCAAAATATGGGATACTTCGTTTATCATAAAGTGCTTAATGCAAGAGATTTTGGAGTTCCTCAAAATAGGGAGAGAATATACATCGTGGCATTTAGGGAGAATGTGGATTTTGAGTTTCCTAAAGGTTTTGAATTAAATAAACAAATTCAAGATTGCTTTGTTCCAGAAGTAGAGCATAAATATTATTACAATAACAAGCCACTTTTTAACAGAGTTTCAAAAGACATTACCAAACAAAATACTTTATACCAATGGAGAAGACAGTATGTTAGAGAAAACAAAACAAATGTCTGCCCCACGCTTACAGCAAATATGGGAATGGGGGGGCATAATGTGCCAATTTTACTTGATAGTAAAGGTATTAGAAAGCTTACTCCTAGAGAATGTGCTAATTTTCAAGGTTTCCCAATTAACTTTAAATTGCCATCAAGTTTAACCGATTCTGCTCTTTACAAACAAATTGGAAATTCGGTGTCAGTTCCCGTTGTTTCAAGTATCGCAACAAGCATAAAAAACACTTTAAATTAATAATAAGAATTATGAATGCAAATTATTATAAATTAACATTTGAGGATTTTAAAAGGGTATTTGATTTTGGAGCAAAGTATTACATAGATCCATCCAAAAACACAACAGGCAGAACAATAGAGGTTTAGGGGCAATACTGGATGCTTTTACTCTTGGCAAATTAACAGAAATTGGCGTGGAAAAAATTTTGACTGAAGAAAATAAATACAAAAAATATATTTTGGATTTTGATGTAAAAAGTAATGCAAAGGTTCAAAATGACCCTGATATACCCTATATAGTTGAAAATGAATTAAGAAGAAATCCTAATATTTTTATAGAAATAAAAAATACTGACGAAGGTGATAGATGGATAGGGCTTACAGAAGAGCAATTTAATACAATCAAAAGAAGTGCCAAAGATAGGGAAATTTATATGATTTATGCTTCTATTAAATCTCAATTTATAGAAAATAATCCAAAAACTGGAGATTTAACAGGTATGTTTCTAAAAGAAATTGAAAATACCGATAGAAGTTCTATATTTCAAAAATTCGCCTCTCTTAATGCTGAGTGTAAAATTGAATTTATAATATCTTCAAAAGATTTAGAAAATTTCTCTTTTCCTTTTGAGCAAAATATGAATATGTATGAAACCGAACTTTTTGCTTTAAAATCTAGTAAATCATTTTATTCTAAAGATGGCTTAAGAAAGGATGTTGTCAGTATTGAGAACTTTTATAATTATGATGACAAAATGATACTTGAAATTTCAAATGGGGTTTATGCGGAAAATGAAACAATATCTCAATTTATAATTAAAGGAAGTTTTAACTTAATACGAAAGAAGAAAAAGACTTACATTGAATGTCTCTCAAATGTAGAAATTGAAAATGAGATTTTTGGAAAATTTAATCTTGAGAAGTCTAATATCTACTCTTTCAATCTTGCCACAGTAGGTAGAGACCCAAAATTAAAAAGAAATAATTTGTTTATCTCTAAAAGAAGGGTTTATCAATTAATACAAGAAGGTAAGATTTTAAATCCAAAATTTATCATAAATAATATTGCAAAAAACATTTGAAAAAGAATACAAACAGAACCAAAGGCGGTGAAAAGTGATAAATTTTAATCCCATCTTTAACATCATAAAATATAATTTAAAAAAAATGAAAAAAAAGCTTGAAATTTTATTTTTTAGTGTTATTGTATAGAAAGTTTATAATAAATAATTATTTAGATTAATGTCTAAGGTTGTAGCAGTTAAATCAAGAAAGTGCCGTAGTTACGGTGTTAATTTGTGGGGTAAAGCAAATGATGCTTTCATTAAAAAACCTTACTATCCAGGTCAGCACAAAACAGTGAGAAGATACGGTAGTGATTTTGGAAAACAAAACTTAAAAGTACAAAAGCTAAAAGCTTATTATGTAATGACAGAAAAAGTGATGAAAATGCTTTCAAGAAAGGCTGTTGCTTCACTTTTAAACCCAGTTCAGGCATTAACAAACAGCCTTGAATCTATGATTTATGTTGTTGCTTATAGGGCAGGTTTTGGTTCAACAATTTTCCTAGCAAAGCAACTCGCTTCTCATGGTCATTTATACTTAAATGGTAAAAAAGTGACAATAAAAAGCATTAAAATGAAAGCGGGAGATACTCTTCAACTTAGCACAAAAGCAAGGGAAATTCCAGCTGTAAAAGAATTTTTTGCAAATGGTGGAAGAAAAATTCCAGATTACCTAGAAGTGAACAAAGAAACCTTTTCAGTAACATTAAAAAGAATGCCTGCTGTAACGGAAGTTCCTTTTGAAAGTGATATAAAC
>CAZFPN010000067.1:0-5314 GCA_964521015.1 uncultured Rickettsiales bacterium
AAAATATAGCCCATTTGCAAACGAAGAAAACAAAATAATGCCATCATTTGAAGCAAAAAACCAAACGAATATATTTCAAAATCTTACCTTGCAAACAAAAGAAGAAATCGTTGAAATTACAAAGGAAAAGGAGGAATTTAACATCACAATTATTCCTTTTGAAAAAGCAAAAAGACTAAAATTTGCAAACATCAGCATCAATTCAAGTCTTTATCAAAACGGAGTTGAAGCAGGCATCAGCCCAAACATATTGGAAAATTTAATTCGTCTTTACAGCTTTGACATTGATTTTCAAAGGGATATTAGAGATGGTGACAGCTTTGAATTGCTTTATGAAGAAATTTATGACGAAAAAACGGGGCAAAAGCTCACGGATGGAAATATTTTATTTTCCAAAATTAATTTGACAAAATCTTCTAACAGGCAGTTTGAATATTATCTATATAAAGGCGAATATTACAATCAAAAAGCAGAAGCAAGCGCGAAGTCGTTTCTTAAAACACCCGTCCCTGGAGCGAGATTAACTTCAAAATTTGGGAAGCGAAAACACCCTATTTTAGGCTTTACGAAGCTACATTCGGGAATAGATTTCGCGGCTCCGAGAGGAACACCAGTTTTTGCGGCAGCGAATGGTAAGATTGAATTTATTGGCTGGAACGGAGGACCAAAAATTGGCTATGGCAGGCTGATAATCATTCGTCACAACAGCACTTACCAAACGGGATATGCCCACTTAAACGGCTTTAGAAGTGGCTTGCAGGTTGGGTCTTCGGTGAGACAGGGGGAAGTGATTGGTTATGTTGGCTCAACTGGCTATTCTACAGGCCCACATTTGCATTATGAGGTCATTCAAAATGGGGTAAAAATTAACCCTACAAAAGCGACTTCATTTTCGTCAAAAACCCTTTCAAAAGCCGAAATTCCAGCATTTATGGAACAAAAACAAAAAATTATTCAACAAGTCAATGAAATTTCAAGATAAAACGATTTTTATCACGGGAGGAGCCAAAAGAATTGGGGCTGAAATAGCACGATTTTTCGCAAAAGAAGGAGCGAAACTTGCAATTTGCTATAATTCTTCAAAGCAGGAAGCGGTTAATTTAAGGCTTGAACTTGGGGAAAATTGCCATATTTTTCAAGCGAATATGGAAGAAAAAGATAGTATTTTAAGGGCTTTTGATGAGGCTGTTTCAAAGGTTGGGAAAATCAACTTTTTAATTAATAATGCATCTATTTTTAAGAAAAATTCAATCTTATCAATTAACGAAAAAGAATTTGATAGAGACTTAAACATTCACTTAAAATCGCCTCTTTTCCTTATTCAGCAATTTGCAAAACAGGATTTTGAAGATGAAGAGGGTCTCATAATTAACATTTTAGATAAGAACATAATTCGCCGAAATACGGCCTTTACAAGCTATCTTCTTTCAAAAAAATCGCTTGACGAATTGACGAGATTTGCGGCCTTCGAACTTGCTCCAAAAATTCGCACAAACAGCGTTTCTCCGGGCTTTATTCTGCCTGAAACTGATGTTTTAGCAGGGTTTAATGGGGAAGAAATGGTACTTTATGAGGCACAAAAATTGGCAGGCATTCCTTTGAAAAGAAGAGGCTCGCCTGAAGATATTGTGAAAGCGATTGAATTTATCGCATTAAATACCTACCTAAACGGCATAAACATCAATGTTGACGGAGGGAGCTTTCTTTTGTAAAACTTGTGTTAAAACTTTTTAGCGAAAAATCCAACCTTCCATGTTATTTTTTGATTGAAAAATTCGTCTATTACTTTAAATTGCTTATGGGAAATTTTCAACTCTAAAGATGTATTTGCCCCGATTTGATTGAAAGACTTCATCGCAGAAAGTATATTTGTAAAATGAAACTCGTATTCTTCTTCAAAAAAAGGTTTGGTTATTGGCTTTTTAAAAGGCAAAACTGGGCTTTGAATACCTGCTTTTTGAAAAGCAAAATTTAGCTCATCTAAACTGCCCAAAAGTGGCATTGCAAAACAAAAATCCACCCCTAAAGAATTTAATTTTTCTTCAAAATTTTCAACCCATTGAAAGCAAAAAGAGGAAATGATAAGGTCAAAATTCGTTGATTTTAAAGGGAAATCTTCAAATTTACAAGGGAAAATTTCTTGATAAAAAGGTTTTGCAAAATGTGCCATTTCGCTTGAAGGTTCAACCCCAAAAAGCTTGATTTCAGGGCATAATTCAAGGGATTTCTTGCCAACAAAACCTGTCCCACAGCCCACATCAAGCACTTTTCCTTTTAACATATTTTTTTCTTTGGCAAAAAACACTAACTTTTCTGCGACTTTCCTTTGCAAAACTGCATTTTTTTCATATTCTTTTCCTTTTAAAAAATTCTTTTTCACGACCATTTTATTTAATAAAAATCTACACAAAGATATTCTAATTTCTTTAAAAAATCAAGTAAAATGAAAAATTTTGCTTGACATATCAAAAAACTATAGTTAGATTTATCTTATATTTAGTAATTATTTTTAATTTGTGAGCCCCAGTTTGTTGCTTCATTTAGTTATTCTTTTTATTTGCTTGGTGTTTTCTTTTTTGTTTTCTTTGGCGGAAGCAAGCCTTATCGCTTCCTCAAAAAGCAAAATTCATAAATTAAAACAAGACGGAAACAGGAAAGCAAAAATGCTTGATAAATACCTTGATAATAAGGAAAAAGTTCTTTCTCTTGTGCTTTTTGGAAACAATGCTGTCAACATTTTGGCGGCCTCTGTTGTGACGATTATTGCACTTGAACATGTCCCTCCTTCGTGGCTTATATATGAATATGCCCCTGTCATAGGGTCATTTATTCTAACATTTATCATATTGATTTTTGCGGAAATTGTGCCAAAAACAATCGCAATGAATAAGCCTGAGGGAATTTCTATGTCTCTTTGCTTTTTTTATTCTGTTTTGCTTAAAATTTTGGGCCCTGTCGTTCTTTTGATAAATCGCTTTGTATCTTGGCTTTTAAGTCGTTTTGGTTTTAAAAAGGCTGTCAATTCCCAAGGTGCATTGGAAATTTTAAGAGGAGAGATAGAATATCAGCATGACAAAGGGGCTTTCATCAAAAACGATAAAGATATGCTTGAAGGGGTTTTAAACCTTGTGGAAATGGATGTTGAAAGTGTGATGATGCACAGGAAAGACTGTGATATGATTGATATTCAAAGCAACCTTGAGGAAATTTTTGATTTTATTAATGAAACTTCACACACAAGGATACCTGTCTACGACGATAGTCCAGACGAAATGCTTGGAATTTTGCATATAAAAGACTTCCTCGTCTTGCGAAACACAAAAACGAACATTACGCACGAAGATATTAAATCAATTCTGCTAAAACCTTTGTTTGTTCCCCTAAACATCAAGCTTAAAACGCAATTATCTGAATTTAAGAAAAAACGAAGTCATATGGCAATTGTCGTCGATGAATATGGCGGTATGATGGGAATTGTGACACTTGCTGACATTCTTGAAGAAATTGTTGGGACAATTGAAGATGAACACGACGATGCTGAAAAAGATATTATTGAAGAAAATGAAGATACTTGGATTGTGAACGGAGAATGTCAAATTGGTGATTTTAACAGGGAAATTGGCTCTCATTTCAACCACGAAAAGGCTTCAACTATGGCTGGGATTGTAATTGAAAGAGCAGGTAAAATTCCTGACGAAGGCGAAATTTTCTACATTATGGAATTTAAGTTCACGATTTTACAGAAAGATGTCAGTAAAATTAACATGTTAAAAGTTGAAAGAGTAAGTAATTTTGAAGAAAACGATGATAACTAGTCTTTTGCCAATTTACTTTCCTATTGCGGAAATTCAAATCAGTGCGATTGTGGTTTTATTGATAGGCTTTTCATCTGGCATTATGTCTGGTCTTCTTGGCATTGGGGGAGGCTTCATTTCAACACCTCTTTTAACTGCGGTTGGTGTTCCGCCTTCCGTCGCAGTTGCAACATCCGCCCATCAAATTGTGGGAACAAGCTTTTCCAGTATTTTGCCACGAATAAAGCCAAAAAAGGTAGATTTCAAACTCGGCTTTTTGCTTGCTTTCTTTGGGGTTTTTGGGTCTTTAATTGGTCTTGCAATTTTTGAATTTTCTTCCAAACTTGGCAACATTGATATTGTGATTTCTGGCTTTTACATAATTTTGATGACATTCGTAAGTTTTATGAGCTTCCGCACTTACTTTTCTAAAGGCGAAAAAAAGGAAGTCTCGCGCCCACCAAAGATAACCCTTTTTATGATGAATTTTGCGACTGCTGGGGTGAAATGTTCTGCGATTATACCAATTTTACTTGGCATTTTCACTGGTATTTTAGTTGTGATGATGGGGGTTGGCGGGGGTTTTATTCTTGTTCCTGCGATGGTTTCAATTATGAAAATCAAGAACGATGTTGCGGTTGGAACTTCGCTTTTGCAAATATTGATAATCACAACTTTGGTGGTTTTATTCCACATTTTCAAGACTGGTCTTTTAGATATTATGCTTGGCACTTTGCTTATTGTTGGGTCTGCGATTGGGTCTCAAATTAGCTCAATCATTTCGCTCAAAATTGGAAAAAGAAAGGTGATAAACTTGATTTTAGGGCTTCTTACACTCACCGTCGCCCTGCACTTTAGTTACAACCTTTTGACACCCAAAAAAGAAAGGCTTTTTATTGAAGAATACTATGAATAATGCACTTACAACATCAGGCGGAAAAATCGTCATAAAAAACTTTTCGCAGCCTGTTTTAAAAAGTCAATCGGTGATAATAGAACACAAGGCTTTCGGAATGAATTACGACGACCTTCGTGTTATTGAAGGGAAGATTTCAAACCCTAACCCCTACGGCATTTTTGGGGTGGAAGCAAGCGGAATTGTGGTTGAAAGTTCAAGTGATGGCATCAAGAAATTCAAAGTGGGCGATAGGGTATGTTATGCAACTTACGGCGCTGGTGCATTTGTAAAATACCGCTGTGTGAACGAAAATTACATTGTCCCCATACCAAAATACTGCACTTTTGAAGAAGGGGCGACACTTCTAAAAGGGCTTTTGGCTTATACTTTGCTTGGCAAGGTTTTTGTGATGAAACCTCCTGCGACTTTAATCATCAGTGGGGCGAGTGGGGCGGTTGGAAGTCTGCTTACTCAAATTTCCGCTAAAGTTGGCTTTAAAACGATTGCCTTGACATCAAACGATGCAAAAAAAAATCACATTCTTTCAAACGGAGCAGATGCAGTTATTAACTACAAAAAAGACGATGTGCCATCAGCTGTTAAGAGCCTAACGGAAGGCAAA
>CAZFPN010000068.1:0-1439 GCA_964521015.1 uncultured Rickettsiales bacterium
GTTAAACCCAGTGCCGATAATTCCAATCACCACCCCTGCTTTAAACAGAAAGCTTTTACCAGTTTTTATACCTTCAAATTGAACGATTTGTTTTCCAAGTTCCCCCTTTACCGTGTAAGCAAAGGTTATAACCCCTTTTCTTAAAGTGCCAAAAGTAATATAATTGAAGGCTTCACTCGCATAACCTCCCGGCACAAAATCAAGCAATGTATTGATATCAGCACTTGAAGGAGTATAAAATGCTTCAAGGTCAAGATTTAGTGTGTTTTTATTGATATTTCCGTTAATTACAAAAGTATTTTTTAGATTTTTTATAGTGAAATATTCAATTTTTATTATATCTTTTTCAACTTTAAACTCACCCTTTGCACTTTTTGAACTGAAATCAAATTTATTCAATTTAAGATTGTAATTTTCTAGTAAAATTTTTCCTTGCAAATTTTCCTTCTTTTTCTTTGCTGTAATTGTTAAATTTCCATCTTGAAGTTCTGAAAATCCCAAAATTCCCTTCATTAAAAGACCAAGGTTGGGCACCTTAATTTCAATGCCAGAGCCATTTTTATACCCAGATGCGATGCTTGAATTTAAGGTAAAGTCGCCATTTCCTAAAGATTTGAATGATAAATTTTCCGCATTTATGCCATTTGTTAAGTAAAGTTTTGCAAAATCAATTTCAACTTCTTGCTTTAAAATATCATCAAAGTCAGCTTTTTTAGTATTGAAAGATTTGATGAATTCAAAAAGTCCAAAATTTTTGATGCTTTCAAGCTCAAGAACATCGCCAGAAATCTTCTTTTTATTTGAGTTTAGTGCAATTTTAATATTTTCACTTTGACACATTTTTTTAACATCAAAATTTGCATTCTTAAGTGGATTTTCATTTTCATAATTTAGCAAAATTGCTCCTCGGAAATCAACATTTTCCCCTTTTAGGTGAACATTTTCAAAGCCAAAATCACCATTTTCTAAGTTTAGTAAAAAATCAAACTTGAAATTTTCAATTTCGCCTTTGCAAGAGTTGAAAAATTCCACATTATTAGGCAAAAAGAAATGAATTTGAGTATTTTTCCTTCTTTCTTTGGTTGCTTTAAGAAGTATTTTTTTGCCTTTAAATAAAGGGTTTTTGAAGCTTTCCAAAGCAATTTGAGATTCAATTTTTGTAAATTTGAAAATCTGCTTTTCGTCCACTATTGGAATTTCTATCTTTGCATTGATTGTTGCCTTCCCATCAAAGTTTTTCGCAAAAATGGAAGATAGCTCTGCGGTTGGAATGAAGAAATTTATGACATCCGAAAACTTGCCTTTTGCTTTTAAATCAAGAATTAATTCGTCTTTTTCTGTGTTAAAAATTGCAAAACTATTTTTTAATATATCTAAATTCTTTGAAGTTGCAGATTGTAAAAATATTTCTACTTCAGGTTGATTTTTAACCACAACTT
>CAZFPN010000068.1:1449-2707 GCA_964521015.1 uncultured Rickettsiales bacterium
TTATTTTCTATTCCGTGGGTAGATAATATGAGTAATGCAATGTCGCAATTTCGGCATCAACTTCAACTATAAGGTCTTCACTTGATTTCATTGGATGTGAAATATGAACGAAAGTCTTTTTGAAATCGCCCTCAAGCACAGATTCTTCAAGCCAATTAGCAAGATTTTTAAAGTAATTTTTCGGCCAATAATGCTTAATATCAATGGCTTTTATGCCTTGTGCTTCAACATCTAAATTAAAGAAGTTTTGTGATTTGGAAAATGTCCCAATTGCAAACTTTTCTTCGCTTTTAAGCTTGAAAAAACCTTGCCAAATATTGTTATTATAAATCAAAGAACCATCAAGATTTGATATATTAATTCGTTTTTTCATTTTCAAAAATGGCATTTCAATATCAGCATTTTCAATATTTAAGTTTAAATTTAAAATTTCTAATTTGTCTTTATATACAAAATCAAGAAACAAACTTTTTAATTTTCCATTTTTGTAAGTTAAATAATAAGGCTTGACCCTTGAAAGCCCTTTTTTTAATGTGCTTTCCGTTAGGTTAATTGATTCCATTTGACACGATAAATCAATAATATTTTTTTGACAATTAGCATTGATGTATCCGTCACTTTCTTGTTGCTTTAAAATTGTGTTTAATCTTATTTCAAGGCTTAAATCATCAAAATTTTTCGGCTCTAATTTAATTGATAAGTCTTCAAAATCTAACATTATTTCGCTTGAAAAATTCAATTTTTTTACGAAAATATCAAGCAATTTTAGGTAAAAAATGTTACTAACATTGTTTGGACTTTCTAGAGCTTTATTTTCGTTGCTTTTAACATATTTAACATCAACAATATCAGCAATAACATATGGCTCAAAGGAAGAAAGCAATGCCTTTACAAAATTGATTTTAATTAATAAATTTTCAATTTTTATTTCGTTTTTATCCCTTAAAAATAGAATACTTCTTGCACTTAAAAATAAATTAGGTCCCTTTACATTTAGATTTAAGGAGGAAATTTTAAATTCACCATCAATTTTTTGCTTTATATAATTTTCGGTTTTTGCTTCCAAATAAGATAAAACCTTTTCTTTTTTCAGCGAAAAATAAAGTGTAAAAATAGAAAGAAAAAGCATCAAAAAGACAATACAGAAAAGGAAGATTTCGGTCAAAAACAAGGTGATTTTTTCAATAATTACTACTCTTTTCATTTTGTTTTCAAAAATTCCTCAATATCGCTTAATTTAACCTTAAAATTCGCAGGC
>CAZFPN010000068.1:2717-3820 GCA_964521015.1 uncultured Rickettsiales bacterium
CAGGCAAGACATAATGTTTCTTTGCTATTTCTTCGGTTAAAACCTTTGCTTTTTTGTAATTTTCTCGTAAAATTTCAGTTTCAATAAAGTATAATTTTGCAATCCCACTTTCCCCTTTTTTACTGTAAAATTCAGCAAGTTTAATGGTCACTTGAGGGTTATAAGGTTCTTTTTTTAAAGCTTTTTCAGCATAGAAAATAGCTTTTTGAAAATCTTTTTTTATGGCATAAACTTCAGCAAAATCAAGTAAAAACAAAAATTCGTCTGGCTTCAATTCAAGGGCTTTTGAAAAATGAAATATTGCATCGTTATAATTTTCTTGTTTTACCTTAATCTGCCCTAAAACTTCGTGCAAATAAGGGTTTTCGCCATATTTTTTTAACATTTCTGTGAATATTTTTTCCGCCTCTTTAAAATTTTGTTTTCTAAGTGATGTAAATCCTTCAAAATAAAGCCTCGCTTCTTCATTTTGCATAAAAGCTGTGCTATATTCAAGCCTTAAATTGCCAAAATATCCAGCTAATTTTGCAATAACAAGCAAATGTGCCTTTTCAAAAGCCATATTTTTTTCAGGAATATAGCTTACTTCAGCAAATTTTCGTGCAAAAAAATTAAAACGCGAAGAAGGGAATGGGTGAGTTGTTGAATACTCGTTCATTTTGTTTACATCAACGAATTTTTCCTGCAAATTTTGAAATTTTTGAAATACCTTCAAAACTCCATCTTTACTCGCCTTGACTCTTGAAAGCACTTGAAAAGCATAAAAATCCGCTTCTGCCTCTTGAGTTCGGGAATAGCTTAAAACCCTTTTTTCAAGCACATTTGAACCAGCAGAAAGCCCAACAATCAAAGCATTCACCCCACCACCACCAAGTGCAAGTGCAATTCCTGAAATTGAGTAAAGCAGAGCTTCCACCATTGCTTTATCTATGTTTTTTGAAAAATTTATGATATGATAAGCCTTCAAATGCCCCACTTCGTGAGCCAAAACCGCCTGCAAAGGCTCATAACCGCTGAAAGCTTGCAAAAGGGCAATGTCAACAAAAATGTTTGCCCCATTGTATACAAAAGCATTGATGGAATCACCCTTTGTAAGGAATAAA
>CAZFPN010000068.1:3830-5309 GCA_964521015.1 uncultured Rickettsiales bacterium
CACGGATTTAGGCTCTAAATCAGAGGCAACAAGAATTTCGTTTAAAACAGAGCGGACATAACTTTCTGTTTCTGTATCACGAATTATGCTTCCAAATAGACCTTTCCAAGAAATTAGAAAAATTAAAAAACTATTTTTTATCAGCTTTGACATCTTCTTTTGGAGTAAGAGTTTCAACTATTGAAGCCTTGTAAATCGTGATGCTTACACCCTTGGAAACTTCAATTGACACTACACTTTTTACATCATCAATTTGCATTATAGTTCCGAAAATGCCAGCGGTTGTCACGATTTTATCTCCCACACGAAGGCTTGACCTCATTTTTTGTTCTTCCAAATTTCTTTTTCTTTGCGGACGAATAACAAAAAAGTAGAACACAAAAAATAAAAAAATAAGCGGAACGAAGCTTAAAAAATTCGGATTGTTCTGCACAGCATTTGCCGTGGTTTCTGCGAAAGCATTATTAAAAAGAGCCATAAAAATTAATATAAGTTGAATGGTTATAAAGTATATTTTTTTAAAAATCTAGTGTTTTTTTGATTTTTTCGCAATTATCCATAAAAAGGCTTGACTTTTCTAAAAACATCAATTATACTCTAATATAAATGATTATATTTTTATGAGTGCTTTAAAACTTGCAAGAAAATTTAGAAGCGAACAAGAGTGTTTAGACTTCCTTATTCGTAAAAGGTGGGGTAATGAACCTAAATGTGCTTATTGTAATTCTAGTAAAGTCTCCGTTCATAAAGAAGAAAATCAAATGAATAGATTACAATGTTCTTCTTGCAAAAAGTCCTTTTCCGTTCTTGTAGGCACTATATTTGAAGCTTCTAAACTTTCTTTAATCAAATGGTTTTCTGCTATTGCAATAATGATTGAAGCTAAAAAAGGAATTAGTGCAATGCAACTTTCAAGACATTTAGATGTTAATTACAAAACTGCTTGGAGTGTTAGCCATAAAATAAGAAAGGCAATGAATGAAAAGAATTTAGATGCTTTTGGCGGAGTAGTGCAAATGGATGAGACATACATTCACACAAATAACGATGATGAGGATAAAAACGGAGGCAGTGGAAAGCAAATTAGAAGTAAAAATACAACACCAGTAGTTGGAATATCGGCAGGTGGTAAGATAAAAGCTTTTGCTACTAAAAACATTATGGCAGGCACTCTTTTACACTTTGCAAGAAGAAACATAGTTGAGGGTGCAACAGTTCATACGGATAGCAACCAGTCTTATAACAACTTTAAGAATTGGTTTAAACACGAGAAAGTAAAACACGCAGTAGAGTTTGTTTCTAAAAGTGGAGTTCACACGAACACAGTAGAAAGCTTTTGGGGGAATTTGAAAAGAGGCATTAAAGGTCAATTTCATCACATATCTAAGAAATACGCACAAAACTATATAGACGAGTTTGAATTTAGATTTAATAGAAGAGGGTTTAAAGCGGAAGTTGTGTTTGAGGAGTTGTTATTGA
>CAZFPN010000069.1:0-5269 GCA_964521015.1 uncultured Rickettsiales bacterium
AAATTTAAAAGTAGATATCAGTAGTGATAAAAAACCAATTGCTCCACTTGGAACTATGTTTTGGTTTAGAGCTAGTGCGATGAAAAAATTATTTGATAAAAATTGGCAATATGATGACTTTCCTTCCGAGCCAATTGGCAAACATGACGGCACCATACTTCATGCAATTGAAAGAATTTACCCTTTTATTTGTCAAGATGCAGGTTATTATGCGGGTTATGTTTTTCACGATAAATTTGCAAGTAACGAACTTACCAATCTTCACTATATGCTAGATAATATCTGCAAAAGAAAACGAGTGTGGAATATTTGGGATTTTATAAATAGTATGGGAAATCAAAATTTTGAAATCCCAATGAAAACAAAATTTTTGCTTAGAGAAATTAAAAAATTTGTAAGATACAAAATTAAAAAGTTATTTAAAAAAATATGAAAATTACTACTACAGGAGCTTCCGGATATATCGGGCTTGAGGTTGTAAATTATTTGAGGAAAATCAATATAGAATGTATTGCTGTTTCAAGGTCTCTTGATAACTCTATTAAAAACAATCTCGCACTGGATATTTTTAGCTTAGAAAATCCTTACGAAACTTTAGGCAGACCTGATGTTTTAATTCATTTAGCATGGGAAAATGGATTTGTGCATAATCACGAATCTCATATTTTAACTTTGCATAAACATTATGAATTTTTCAAGAAACTTATAGGTGGTGGTTTGAAGCAAATTGTATGCCTCGGGACATTTCACGAAATAGGTTTTTTTGAAGGTATGATTGACGAAAATACTCCTTGCAACCCCCTTTCTTATTACGGAATAAGTAAAAATGCCTTGAGGCAAATGTCAGAAGTATTATGTGGTGCGAATAATGTAATTTTACAATGGGTTAGAGTGCCTTATATTACTGGACTTGATGCTAAAAATAATTCTATTTTTGGAAAAGTGCTTAAAATGGAGAAGGATGGGCTTGAGAGCTTTCCATTCGTTTCTGGAGAAAATAAATATGATTTTATAGATGTATTTGAATTAGCAAAGCAAATTTCCGCTATCGCATTACAAAAGGATGTAACTGGAATTATAAATGCTTGCTCTGGAAAGCCTGTTTCTTTAAAAGATAAATTGGAAGAATTTTTAAAAACTAACAGCTTGAAAATTAAACCTAGATATGGGGAGTATCCAAATAGAAGATATGATTCTAAAATCATTTATGGATGCACTAAAAAGATAGAGCAAATTTTGAATACGAAATGATTTATCGTATCAAAATAATGAAAAAAAAGGTTATATGAATATAGTTTGTTTCGGTAAAAATGGGCAAGTCGCTAGAGGTTTAAAAGAAGTTTATCCCGATGCTAGGTTTGTCTCCTCCATAGAATGCGATTTTAACTTTCTTTCTAAGCTTGAGGAATTTTTAGAAAACTTGCAAAATATTGACATAATAATCAATGCAACTGCTTACACAAAAGTAGATTTAGCGGAAGATGAGAGGGAAAATGCAATGAACATCAACTGCCATTCTGTGAAGGTTTTGGCAGATTATTGTTTTCAAAAAAATATTTCACTTTTTCATATTTCAACTGATTATGTTTTTAACGGCGAAGGAATGCAAGAATACGAGGAAATTGAAGCACAAGAAAGCCACCTGTTTAAACCTTGCAATTTTTACGGGCTTTCCAAACTGGAAGGTGAAAAGGCTATTTTAAATTCAAAATGTAAGGCTTATATAATGAGGACATCTTGGGTTTATAACGAAACAGGAGTGAATTTTGTTAAAACAATGATAAAGCTTTTAACAGAAAGAGAGGAGCGTAATGTAATAAACGACCAAATAGGAAGCCCAACATATTCCCCTGATATTGCAAATGCGATTAAGTATATTATTGAAAATAAGCTTGATTTTGGAACTTATCATTTCACAAACGGAGGCTTTATTTCTTGGTTTGATTTTGCAAGTAAAATAAGGGAATTTTTAGCACAAAAAAATCCATCTCAAAAACTTGCTAAGATAAATCCAATACCCAGCAGTGAATATAAAACAAAAGCAACGAGACCTTTAAACTCTAGGCTTAAGAAAGAAAAGCTTGAAGATATAATTAAGCCTTATGAAACTTCATTGCAAAAGTGTTTTGAAAACATCACAACGATATAATGTGTTTTGCTTTTAAAATTGGGGGAAAACAAGGAAATGGCTTTGCATTTTAATTTTTCGCAAGGCTTACACTTATGGAAGCAAAAAGTGGAAAATTTTTGGCTTATTTTTTTGCAGGCTCACCATTTAAAAACTCCTCTTCATAACCAAGATTTCCATTTTCATAATACCACTTACCTTTGCCGTGAGGTTTGCCATCTTTAAACTCCCCTTCATAACCAAGATTTCCATTTTCCTGATACCAATTCCCATATCCGTGCAATGAGCCATTTAAGAACTCTCCTTCGTAAAAAAGATTTCCATTTTCATAATACCACTTCCCCTTTCCGTTATATTTTCCATTTAAAAACTCCCCTTCATAATCAAGATTTCCATTTTCCAAATATGCCTTTCCTTTACCACTTTTCCAGCCATTTTCAAAACCTCCTTCGTAAGCAAGATTTCCATTTTCACTATACAACTTCCCATTTCCGTGAGATTTGCCATCTTTAAATTCTCCTTCGTAAGCAAGATTTCCATTTTCGTAATATAGCTTACCTTTGCCTTGAAATTTGCCATCTTTATGTTCCCCTTCGTAACCAAGTTTTCCATTTTCATAATACCCCTTACCTTTTCCATGAGGTTTGCCATCTCTATGTTCCCCTTCGTAAGCAAGATTTCCATTTTCATGATATATCTTACCTTTTCCGTGAGGTTTGCCATTTTTCAACCCTCCTTCATATTTCACCTTGCCATTGCTATGATAAAGCTTGCCTGAAGATTTTAAAGGCTCTGCATTTACATAAAACATCCCACTAAACAAGGCAAAATATAAAACTAAAATTAACCTAAACATAAATATTGCAAAATAATATAAATTCTTGAATTGCTTTAAATTAAATGTCAATAAGAAATTGGGGGTTTTACAACCTCCCCCTCTATATAAGCATTATCCACCCCTCAAGCTCCCGCCTATCTTTCCTAGAAATTTCCTTGATATATTTTGTGTGCAGACGACGGGGCTGTAGTGTATATACATCGCAAAACCAAGGAAATAAGCTAAAAAGCAAGCAGATGTATGCATCTACAGAGCCTAAGTCAAACCAAAATTAGCAGGAAAGAGCAGGAAAGATAGCCCCTAATTTTCTACAGGCTTGCCATAGTTACTTTATCATTACGACAAAACCTCAACAACCAAACACCTCTACCACCTCTCCTTCTGTATCAACAATATCTTATCCCTAAGCTCCTTTGCAAGCTCAAATTCCATCTTCTTTGCGGCTTCCTTCATCGCTTTTCTAAGTTTTGAAAGTTCGGTATCTATTTGTTTATCCGTCATTTTCTCTAGCTTTTTCACATCCACATCTTCCGTAAGTTTTGCCCGCACCTCACTGCCCTTTTGCACTTTTATGAAGTCATCAAACAGGGTTTTGATTTCCTTTTTCACCGTTGTTGGTTTTATGCCGTTTTGCCTGTTATATTCTTCCTGAACTTGCCTTCTTCTTGCCGTTTCCCCCACTGAAGCCTTGATTGATTTCGTTTCCTTTTCCGCATAAAGAATAACCTTTCCTGCCTCATTCCTTGCGGCTCTTCCTATCATTTGAATAAGCGAGGTTTCGTTTCGCAAAAAGCCTTCTTTATCTGCATCCAAAATTGCAACAAGCCCGCATTCGGGGATGTCTATGCCCTCACGGAGCAGGTTAATTCCAACTATAACATCAATTTCGCCAGAGCGCAGGCGGTTTAGAATATCCACTCTTTCAAAAGTGTTAATTTCGGAATGTAAATAGGAAGATTTCAAGCCAGTTTCCTTCAAAAATTCATCAAGCCTTTCTGCCATTTTCTTGGTTAATGTCAAGGCTAAAACTCGCTTTCCTTCCTTTGCTTGCATTTTGCATTCGGCGACTAAATCTTCCACTTGCCCTTCAACTGGGCGAATTTCGCAGATAGGGTCCAAAAGACCAGTTGGACGAATGATTTGTTCCACCACTTCCCCCGCTGTTTTTTCAATTTCATACTTGCCCGGAGTTGCGGAAACAAAAATGGTTGTAGGGCGGAATTCTTCCCATTCTGTAAGCTTTAAAGGGCGGTTATCAAGGGCGGAAACCATTCTAAATCCGTGACCCACAAGGCTGGACTTACGGCTTCTATCCCCCTCGTACATAGCACCCACTTGAGGCACGGTTATATGGCTTTCGTCCACGAATAAAAGGCCGTCCGCAGGTAAGTAAGAAAGAAGGGTAGCGGGTGGGCTTCCTGCTGGTCTTTCGTCCATATATCTTGAGTAATTTTCAATACCCTTGCACATTCCTGTTGAAAGTAGCATTTCTATATCGTAATTCGTTCGTTGTTCAAGCCTTTTTGCTTCAACTATCATCTGTTTATCAAAAAATGCTTTGACTTCTTTTTCTAAATCAACCTTGATTTGTTCCACCGAGTTTTTAATTGTTTGAAAAGGGGTTGCAAAGTGTTTGTTTGGGTAAATCACGATGCTTGAAAGTTCGCGAAGTTTTTGCCCTGTTAATGGGTCAATTTCTGTTATTCTATCAATTGTTTTGCCAAAAAATTCAATTCTCCAAGCTTTTTCTTCCAAGTGGCAGGGGTAAATATCAACGGTGTCGCCCTTTACACGGAATTTGCCTCGTTCAAGATGCACCCCTTCACGTTCGTACTGCATATCAATAAAACTTGCAAGAAGGTCATCCATTAACACCTTTTCCCCTGTTTTTATGCATACTCTAAGCCCCATATAGTTCTCCTTTTTTCCAATACCATAAATGCAGGAAACGGAAGAAACGACGATTGCATCCCTCCTTTCAAGCAAGTTGACGGTTGCGGAGTGCCTTAGTAAGTCTAATTGTTCGTTAATTGAGCTGTCTTTTTCTATGTATGTGTCTGTTTTTGCGATGTAAGCCTCGGGCTGGTAGTAGTCGTAATAGGAGACGAAGTATTCCACGGCATTTTCTGGGAAGAATTCCTTCATTTCTCCATAAACTTGAGCCGCGAGGGTTTTGTTGTGAACCATAATGAGAGCAGGCTTTTGAAGCTCTGCAATTACATTTGCCATGGTAAAAGTCTTTCCACTTCCTGTCACCCCTAAAAGAACTTGGTCTCTCTTACCGCTTAAAATGCCTTCTGTGA
>CAZFPN010000070.1:0-942 GCA_964521015.1 uncultured Rickettsiales bacterium
GATTGCTTTAAAAATTTCAAGTTTCACAAAAAATGAAAACAAAAAAGCCATTGCGGGCTTTACTATCGCTGGAATTTTGACATTCTGCCTTCTTCTTGCATTAATTTTTTCCCTTTTTCAAAGCCTTTACTGGGGTTTTCAATTGCAATTTCCAAGTGTTATATCTTTGTTAATTTTCCTTTTTCTAGGCTTGATATTGGCACTTTTCGGTGTTTTTGACTTAAAAGTTACCTTACATATAAGCAAAATGAAATCCCAAGCTTTGGAAGGTTTTGTTTCTGGTTTTTTGACGGTCGTTTTTTCCCTTTCTTGCATTGCCCCAATTGTTGCTTCGGCGGTTTCTTTTGCATTTTTATCTGGCAAGTGGTATGTAATTTTCTTCTGCCTTTTTTTTATGGGTTTAGGGCTTTCAATTCCTTACTTTTTAGCAGGTTTTTGTGGTGTGAGAATAGACTTTAAAAACGGAGGATTCGGTTCAAAATTCGCAAAATTAATCTCTTTTTTTGCATTGCTTACAACTCTTTTCTATCTAATTTTTATTCTTCATTCGCAAGTTGGAATGTTGGTTGCCTTGTTGATTTTAAGCATTTCAATCGCATCTTTTGTGCTTTTTTTAAAGTTCAAAAAGAAGAAAATCCTAGCAGTAACGGCTCTTTTTGTTATTGCTATTCCGCTTTTCAAAAGCTTCGTGCCAGTTGATGAAAAAGTTGCAGAATATGTTCCATTTTCTCAATTAAGGGTAAATTCTTACATTCAAAACGGATATACAATTTTTTTAAATGTTGAGGCAGGTTGGTGTGTGACTTGCAAAGTGAACGATAAAATCGCTCTTGACACAGCCGAATTTAAGGCTTATTTAAAGCAAAACAACATTATTTATATGAAGGCAGATTTAACTGTAAAAAACCCTGAAATTGAAAGCTTTATAAAGCAATTCGGTGG
>CAZFPN010000070.1:952-5254 GCA_964521015.1 uncultured Rickettsiales bacterium
TGGAGTGCCATTTTATGTCGTTTTCGCAGGTGGAGAGCTTTATTATAAAGTTATTCCCCCGATTTTAAGCCTGCAAACACTAATTTATGAGATAGAACATTTTAAACAAAATTATGCAAACAAGAGAGGAAAGTAGGATTTTTGACGAGGTAAAAATTACCGTAAAAGCAGGTAATGGAGGCAATGGTGTCGCAAGCTTTAGAAGGGAAAAATTCATTGATAACGGCGGGCCAGATGGGGGAGACGGCGGAAGAGGGGGCGATGTGATTTTGAAGGCAAACACAAACATAAACACCTTGATTCAATATCGCTTCAAAAAGCTTTTCGTCGCTGAAAACGGCAAAAGTGGAGGGGGTGCAAGAAGAACGGGCGAAAGTGGAGATGATTTGGAACTTGAAGTGCCTATGGGGACGGAAATTTTACTTGAAGACGGAACATTACTTCACGATTTCACCCCTGAAAATGCGGTTTTTGTGATTGCAAAAGGGGGGAAGGGCGGTCTTGGAAATCATCATTTCAAGTCTTCTATCAATCAGGCTCCGCGCAAAACGACATCAGGGGCAGAAGGGGAAGAATTTACGATACAACTAAAGCTAAAAATGATTTGCGATATTGGGCTTTTAGGAATGCCAAATGCGGGAAAAAGTAGCTTTTTAGCAAGCATAACGAATGCAAGACCGAAAATTGCAGGATATGCCTTTACCACTCTTTCCCCAAATTTGGGTGTTTTTGAGGCGAATTACAAGCAAATTGTCATCGCTGACATTCCCGGCATTATTGAAGGTGCAAGCGAAGGAAAGGGGCTGGGGCAGAAGTTTTTAAAACACATTGAAAGGTGTAAAGCATTGTTTCATATTTTAGATGTTTCAAGCGATGATTTCATTGAAAATTACAAGAAAATAAGGGGGGAAATTACAAATTATGACTATCAAAACAAAATCACACCTTTTGGCTTAAATCAAGGCAAAACGATGATTTCGGAAAAACTTGAAGTCGTGATTTTAAACAAAATTGACCTTCTTTTGCCCGAAGAAACTGAAGAAAGAAAGGTTCAATTCACAAAGGAATTTCCTAATGTAGAAGTTTTTACATCTTCAAATTTCACAAGGGAAGGGCTTGAAGGGGTGATTGAATTTGTTAAAAAAATGATGCAATAATTTGCGAAGTCTTGCCATTTTTTTGCACTAAATTAAAGGCATTTTGCCCTATTTCTTTAGCTTTTTGTTCGTTTTCAATTAATTCAACAATTCCTGCTTTTAAATTTGTGGAATCGCATACTAAAACAGCATTTTCGGCAAGGAAATCTTTAACAACTTCTGTGCATTTAAAGTGATAATTACCCATTATGACAGGCTTTCCAAAGAATGCTGGCTCAATAATGTTATGCCCCCCAATTGGAGCGAAACTTCCACACACAATTACGATGCTTGAAACGGCATAAAAATCAAGGCTTTTACCCATTTTATCAACGATTAAAATGCTATCATTTAAGCCGTTTTTTTGTATCAAATCTTTTATTTCTGCTACCTTTTCTATGTATCTGGGAATTAAAATCGCTTGATAATCGTCCCTTTTTGCAATTTCTTTCAAACTTTCCATCAAACTTTCCATTTCTTCAAGGTGAACACTTCCAAAGCAGATTATTTTCTTTTTTACTTCAAAATCTAATGGCTGTGATGCAAACTGCGAATCGTATTTTAAATTTCCAATAAAGCTAACATTTTCAACACCTAATCGTGATAAATGCGAACAGAGACTTTTTGATGCAGGGAAAATTTTTTTGTATCTTCCAAAAATCCACTTCAAAAAATTTGGCATTTTATTCCACATTTCAATGCTTTTTGGGGAAAAGCTTGTGTTTAAAGAAAAAACATTACATACTTTTGAAGTTTCGTAAATCATATTTGGCCAAATTTCATTTTCCAAAATTGCGAGCTTATTTGGCTTGAAATGTTCTAAAAAACGTCTCACACAAATAACACTATCAAGTGGAACGAACTGGTGAAAAACCTCAAATTTAGACCCTTCAATTGTGAAGAAGTTTTTTGCCGAAGTTAAAGTCATTGAAGTGATAATAACATTTGATTTTTGGCTTAAAATTGCGACTAATTTTTTTATGGAATTCATTTCCCCCACACTTGCCACATGAAACCAAATCAAATTTCCTTCAGGGCGATTTTTTGTGTAAAAACCAAGTTTTTCTTTCCATCTTTCTGGGTCTTCCTTTCCTTTCTTAAGTCTAAATTTTAAAAGCAAGAACAAGAAAGGATATGCCAAAAGGCTTAAAAGTTGATAAATGTGATATATAGCAATAATCATATTTTACTTACATAAGTTTTATTTCTAAAGTAATATTTTTAAAAAAAGTATCTATTTATATAAATATGGATTTAGAAAAAATTGCAAGCAAAATTATTGATTTTGAATCAAATTTAATTAGCTTAAAAAACCAAGTGCAAAATGTTGATGAAAAAATGACATCTGGGCTTGTAAATAAATTTGAAGTTAAAAGTGTTGAAAACAGGCTAAACGACGAAAGTGAAGATTTTATCAACTTTCTTAGAACTGGTGAAGTAAAACACGAGGGAGTGCTTGAATTCAAAGCTCAAAGAGGGGCTTTTGAGGGTGGATTTCCTGTTTCTTCAAATGCTTCAAACCTGATTTCTTTTTATTTAGAAAAGTTTTCAATTATGAGAAAATTGTGCAAATTTCAAGTGATTTCTTCCGATAGTTTTGATGTAATTATTGAAGAAAATGGCGGAAAGGCAACATGGGGAATTCCTACAGAAAAAGAACCTTTTATAAAAAAATTCATCAAGACACACGAACTTGTGGCGGAACCAAAGGCGACTTCCAAATTAATTGAAGATGCGAGGATTGACATAGAAAAATTTATGGCAGAAAAAATCGCTGAAAGCTTTTCAATCGCAGAAGACGATGCTTTTTTAAATGGAAATGGAATTGAATCTCCAAGAGGAATTTTGACTTTGGAAGATGGCGAGGGTATAAATGCGATTAAACGAACAAAGGCGGACTTAAAAACTTCTTCAATTGCAAATTTAATTGATAGTATTGACCCTTTCTATTCGCAAAACCTTTCATTTTTGATGACAAAAGATATGGAAATGCAGATAAAATCTCTGAAAGACGAAAATGGAAGACATATTTTACAAAATCGCCTACTTGAAGGGGAAAAGAATACGATTTTTGGAATTCCAGTTTTTATCAACAATTTTATGCCTTCTTCTTCAATTTTGCTTGGAAATTTTGAAAAGGGATATATAATTTGCGAAAAAGCAGGCAATTATATGATGAGAGACCCATACACCCAAAGACCTTTCATTAAATTTTACACGGCAAAAAAAGTTGGGGGCGATGTGACCGATGGAAATGCCTTTAAAATTCTTGATGTCCAATAAAATTTTATTTTACTTGACAAACGGGAAAATCTATTTTAGAAAACTTCTTAACGGAAAGGTGTCTGAGTGGTCTAAAGTACACGCTTGGAAAGCGTGCGTGGGGGAAACTTCACCGGGGGTTCGAATCCCCCCCTTTCCGCCATCAAATTAACTGAAATTCAAGGTTAAATTTCGCAAGTTCTCTTTTTAAATCTTTGTAATTTGGGGCAAACTTTTCTTGCAATTCATAAAACCTTTTGCCGTGATTTTTGTGTTTTAAATGGCAAAGTTCGTGCATAATGACATAATCAATCAAATAAATTGGGGTGCTTGCCAAAAAAATGTTTAACTTCATTTTCCCAGTGCAAGACATAGACCCCCACCTTGCCTTCATCTTCCTTATTTCAAGTGACGGAAGAGGGTATTTGAATTGTTTAGAAAAAATTTCAAAATTCACCTTCAATCTTTCAAGAAAAACCTCTTTTGCGAATTTTTTAAGCCAACTTAACAGGACATCTTCCATTTTTTGCTTTGCAGTTTTTTGAACGATAATCACCCCCCCTTCCTTCTTGACAAAAGATTTTCGCCCCTCTAAAACCTCAATTTTATAAGCAACTCCAAGTAAAGGGAAGATGTTTTGCGGTTTTGTATGCGGTTTAATTCCCTTAAATTCGCTCAATTTTTTTTCAATCCAGCTTTGCTTTTCACGAAATATCGCATCAATTTTTTGCCTTGAAGTCCATTTTGGGGCAAGAATTCTAACCCTTAAATCAGGGTGGACTTGAATTGCGATAGTCCTTCTTTTGCCCGAATAAATCACCTCAAGTTGTGTTTCCATAAAATCTTTTAAAATCAATAAAAACTTGACTTATAATATTTTTTTTATCAAGTTATTTTTAAGTAA
>CAZFPN010000071.1:0-5250 GCA_964521015.1 uncultured Rickettsiales bacterium
CCATCAGCAAATCGCCAACACCGCCCCATATGAAGCCCCAAAAACATCATCCGGAAGCAGGCGTTCAAAAATTCCATCCGTTCCATCTTCAATAAAATTTGGAATTGCAGTGTTAATTAAAAAACTACCCCCATAATTCGCACACTTTTTGGAAAAAACTTCAAATTTTGCAAGATGTTCAAATTTTTTATCGTGTTTAATTTGGTGATATTCCCTTGAAGCATTATATTTAGGCATTTTTTCAAGCTGATTTAAAAAATTAAATGCAAATCTTCTTAATGTTTTCAAACCCTTAATAACCCTGTAATCATCTTCATTATAAGCCCCTGTCAGGTTAATGTAATGTGCCGAATCGCCAAGCTGTTTTGCAAATTCTTTAGCGAATTTAGAACCTTCTTTTTCAATGAAGTTAGCAAGCTTTTGAACTTCCCCCGCATTTAAAAGCAAGTATGACATTTTTTCATTTTCTAAATAAGAAGGTATGAACCTTGTCAAACCCTTATGATTTCCATCAGCCATTTCAAATGCAACCGCCACAAAAGACTGAATAATGAAAGCTCTTCCAACTTGGTCGGTTAAGCTTTTTCCGTCTTTTACGATATGTTCAAATAAAATTCCCAGAGCTGTCCAAAGTATGAATGTCTGAATGCTAATTTTCACACCATTATAAGCAATCAACATCGCCTTTTCGTGCATCGCTAAGTCTTCTTGCTTGAAGTGCTTACCTTCTTTTAAATCTTTATAAAATTGTTCCAAAGATATCTTTTTATCCAACAAGTTATGAAACATAGAAAGCATTTCTGTTTCAAATTTTTCTAAATCTTCGAAATTTACACAACTTTTTCCAGCGATGCAATTTGAATTTATTTGAGGTAGAGTTTTCATATTTTAAAAATTATTTGCAAATGATTAAGCTAAAATGATAAAAGGTGCGCAAAACGACCCCTGCAAACAGAAAGTTATAGCAATTGTGGATGTACTAATGCGGAAGTATTATATGATAAAAAATTAAGAAGTCAAACAAAAAGAAATCAATTATTTGCATTGAAATTTATTATATTTCCAATGATGCTTGCCTTAAAAAGCTTTTTTATTAATAAGAAGAATGTATTAAAACTTTAGACGATTCTTTCTCGTTTCGTTTTTTAATTTCCACCATACCTTCCTGTAAAAGCTTTTCTGAAATCGTAATTCGGGTTGGAATGCCAATTAAATCAGCCTTTGCGAACTTTTCCCCCGCTCCCGCATTTGTTTCATCAAGAATAGGGTCAAAGCCTTTTGATTTCAAAGAATGATAGATTTTTAAAGCCGTTTCCTTGCCTTCTTCCGTCTTCGTTAAATCAACAATATAATGAGAGAAAGGGGCGATTGAATCGTGCCAAATAATTCCGTTTTCATCTTGATTTGCCTCAATAAAAGCGGACATTAGCCTGCCAACTCCAATTCCATAACTCCCCATAAAAGGTGCAAACTGCTTTCCGCCTGCATCCTGCACTAAAAGCCCCATAGAGGCAGAATATTTCGTTGCAAAGTAAAAGTTGTGACCCACCTCAATTCCCCGCTTTTTCACGATTTTCAAGCCCTTTGCCCCTTCCTCTGTGTGTTTTTCGTCAGTTTTCGCATAAAATTTCCCAATTTCTTCACGTAAATTAGTAAAAATTTCCCCCTTTTGAATTCTTGAAATAAGCCCTTCCAAGCCTTCTTCATAATAAATTTCGCTTTCACCAGAATTAGCAATAATATGGAATTCATGGCTTAAATCCCCCCCAATTTCACCAGTATCAGCCTGCATAGGAATTGCAGTCAACCCCATTCGTGCAAAAATACGAAGATAGGCATCGTAATGCTTGTTATAATTTTGTTTTGCCCCTTCCTCGCTTGCATCAAAGGAATAGCTATCCATCATCAAAAACTCCCGCGCACGCATCAACCCAAAGCGAGGGCGAATTTCGTCCCTAAACTTCCATTGAATGTTATAAAGCGTCAAAGGCAGCTCTTTATAGCTTTTAAGCTCTTTTGCAAGAAAAGTGACAACTTCTTCCGCCGTTGGTCCAAATAAAAGTTCAGCCTCGTGCCTATCTTTAAATTTCAGCATTTCAGCACCATAACCACCATAACGACCGCTTTCCTTCCAAAGTTCCGCAGGTTGAATTGTCGGCATTAAAAGCTCGTGAAAGCCTTCTCTTTCAAGCTCTTCACGAATTATATTTTCAATTTTGCGAAGAACTTTAAGACCCATAGGAAGCATCGCATAAAGCCCGCTCGCCACCTGCTTTATAAGCCCAGCACGAACCATAAATTTGTGCGAAGAAAGGACTAAATCTTTAGATACATCTTTTCTTGTAGGCAAAAAATACTTTGAAAGGAACATAAATTTACTTGAATTTTTCAACGAATTCACCTGTTTCGGAGCTCACAACGATTTTTGTCCCCTGTTCAATATAAGGCGGAATATCAAGCACAAAGCCATTTGTCAAGGTTGCCTCTTTGTAAGATGGGCTCACTGCTGCATTTTTAATGTGAGGTTCCGTTTCCCCCACTTCGCCCACTAATTTTTGAGGCATTTTTACGTTCACTAAGTCTTCCCCTACATATTCAGCGATTAATTTCATACCATCTTCAAGGAACATATCAAAGCCGTTTAGCATATCAACGGAAATTTCAATTGTGTCAAAAGTTTCGCCGTCCATAATTACAATCGTGTTTCCGTCCCTGTAAGAAAAGCTAAATTCACGAGCGGAAGTTTCAAGTTTTTCAAGCTTATCTTCACTTCTAATTCTTTCGTTTCTCTTCGTTCCAATGGTGATTTCCTTCATTTCCATTTGATAAAACGCCCCGCCTTTCCCCGGTTTTACGTGCGTTCTTTTTAAAATACGATATTTACCGCCTTCGTAAGCTATAATGTTGCCCACTTTTACTTCTCCTGCCAAAACTGCCATAAATTAATAAAAAATAAATAATTAAATCTTCCTAAACCCAAAAAAATTAAAATGCAAATGATTTTTGAAACAAACTACCTTTTTTTAAATTTCTTGATAGCATTTCCATAAATCACGATTTTTCCCCCAAATTCAGCCTTCTTTTCAGAGTTTTCTATCAATAAATTTGTAATTGGAATTTTATGTAACCTAAACTTCATTTCTTTGCGATGATGAGTTTCGCCATTTCTCATTTCAATCTCTCCGCAGTTATTTTTCAATCTAAAAATCACCTTTTGGTTGCCATTAGAATTAAGAACATTCAAATTTTTAAGGAAAATATTTATTACATCATCGTGCCAAAAAATATGGAATTTTTCTTCGTGTTTGATTGTTAAATAACTCACTTGCGAACCTTCAAAAATCGCTTTCCTTAAAAATGCGTCAAGCCTGTAATTTTCTTGTAATTTTTCTTTTAATGCAATCATAAAATTTGCAATCTTTTCCTTATGAAAGAGCTTATTTTTTTGATACTCTTCCCTTTCATCAGGCACAGAATTAATGCAATCAAGCATTATTTGACCAATTCCATTCATCGCCTTAAATGCAGTGTCTGTCTCAAATCTTCCTTTTCCATACAAAAATATTTGCCAAAAACCAGAACCGCTTTTAACCGAATGTCCATCCCCATTGAAATCTATTACATCTTTTTTGGCTTTTAAGTCATTTTGATAGTCATCTTCAAGACCTATCAATTTTGCAAACTCTTTCGCATCAAGATGCCCCTGTTTTTTGACAAAACTTGCTTTTTCGCTTGTCATTGCTCTTTTTTTATGCACTTTCATTGATTTGTAATTAAAATTTCGTGAGATTGTTTTATGTGGTTGCCTCCGTTTTCAATTCTATTTTTGCCAATTCGTGTTTCGCCTTGCCCCATTGTATATTGCCATGCAACTTCAATGATTTTGAAATCTTGATACATTTTTCTAACTTCAGGGCAATCGTTATAAGATAAAATAAATCCGCCTTTGTGTTTTTTTAGTAATTCGCAAAGTAAATCGTGATTAAAGCCGTTGTGATGAATAGGGAAGTTTCTTTGCGGGTAAATTCCTTTAAACATCTTGCTTTCACCACCTAGAAAATACGGAGGGTCGCAGTATAGAAAGTCTCCTTTATGGTTTATTATTGTGTTTTCAAAACTTCCTTGAAATATAGATAAATTCTTTGGTTTAAATTGCAAAACCTTGTTTAAAGCAGATTGATACTTCCTTTCCTCAGTGTAAATTGAGGACATCCACCCCAAAAAGCCCGGCCCATATGATAGATTATAGTTAAAAAAGTAATATACCGCTAAAGTTAATTCATCCAAAGAAAGCTCCTTATTCCAATGTTTTTTTAGTTCTATTTTTATTTTTTCGTAATTTTCTTTTGTAGGTTTAATTTTTGAAAGCTCGTCAAATAAAGCCTCTTTTTTGTTGATTTGAATATTCCAATAATTCACCAAAATATCAAAAATATCATAACCGATAACTTCTAAATCAAGCATAGAAGAGCAAGCAATTTCAACAGACCCACCACCAAAAAAAGGAGAGACAATTTTTTTTACATCATCAGGAATTAGCTCAACAATCAAGCCAACTGCCAAACTTTTACCTCCAGGGTATCTCAGTGGTGAACTTGCAAAACGTTTATATTTTAACTTCCCCAAGTGACCTGAAAGACTTTTTAAAAATGCTTGTTTTTTATCTTTAAAATCAATCAATTCAAAGCCTTTATGAGTTTCGTTAACAACCGCTTTCATAATTAAAGAACATAATTTCCCCTTTCCTAAACACAAAAAAATTAAAATGCAAATGATTTTTTCAAAAGACACCCTTTTAAAGAGAACCTTCAGCAAAACCTTTTCGTGAAATTTAAAATAATTTGCGAAAATTTTGCGAAAAAAGACTTTACAAATAAAAAAAACCATTTAGAATTTGATATTATCGTATTTTAAAAAAATGCTTAGAAGAAAGACAGTAGCAGAGCAATTGCTTGAAAAAAGGCTTGAAGCGCAAGCTGGAGGAGGAGCAGATAAAATCAGTGCGCAACACTCAAAAGGGAAGTTGACAGCAAGGGAAAGGCTTGAAGTCCTGCTTGATGAAGGTTCTTTTGAAGAATATGGGCTTTATGTGGAACACAGGTCAACAGATTTCGGTCTTGAAAAGCAAACAACCGCAGGGGACGGAGTGGTGACGGGATATGGCACTATTTTCGGGCGTCCTGTTATGGTCTACAGCCAAGATTTCACAGTTTTAGGTGGGTCTTTGAGCGAAACGCAGGCGGAAAAAAT
>CAZFPN010000072.1:0-2924 GCA_964521015.1 uncultured Rickettsiales bacterium
CTTGTTCCTCCATTATTTCCACTTCCACCACCGCTTGTTCCTCCATTATTTCCACCTGTTCCTCCGTTTGAAGATTCGCCTGTGAAATTTATTGCACAAATCTTGGTTGATTCTGTGATGAATATTTTATATTTTTCTTCCCCATCCGTTCCATCGAAGGAAATTTTTATGTCTCGAATTTGATATTTATTATAGTAAAAGTTCAGGGCATTTTGTGAATAAGAAAGTAAATCTGTGAAAGTTGGTAAGATAAATAAACTGGATTGAGGTCTGCAGGAAATGTTGGTATTTGAAATATACTGCTTTACAGTATTAATTACTTGATTGTATTTATCCATAACTTCCACATCTTGCGAAGTTGACATTTTGCCAAACATCTCAATTTGTTTTATGTAGTTTATGGCTTTATTTTGAACATCTTGAGAGCACGATGATGTAGTTGGGCATCCTCTTAATTCTTGACAATAAGATGACATTTTTGCTTTGATAGCGGTGTTGATAGGGGCAATTACTTCTGAAGAATTGGGAGCCAGGGTCGCTTTTAAGTCAATTATTTTAGGTATGATTATAGAATCCACCTGTTGCCTTGTTCCAGTGTTGAATTGAGTGATGGAGTAGGTTGACTCAAGGCTGTTTTTTCCTGTGATAATATTGAAAATTGCCTTATTACACTGGGGCAGGATTGCGAAATTTTCAGGTGCATTAATTAAAGAGGAACAAAACTGATGGATTTCAATGTTTAAGTTAAAATTAGGATTCATTTTCATTATCTCTTCTGCTTTTTGATTTCCTTGCGAAGCAAAAAAGGTTGGTGAAAGTATTTTTTGTAGAATGGAAAGAATGTATGCTTTATCTTGGTTTTTTGCTTTGGTGAAAATATCGTTTATTGCTGATTTACATTGAAAAATTTCAGGCTCTTTATTGATTTGGTTGTAAATAGGAACTATTTCTTTCGTTATTTTGAAGCAAATTGAGTATTTTGTTCGCTCAATGATGCCAATTGCAATGTCATCTGCTATTTCTTTTGCTATTTCTTTTTGCTTTTCTACTTCAATTAATTCAAAACCTTCAATTTTTGCTTTTAATTCCTCTAAAATTTGTTCTTTTGTTAAAGGAGGGGACTGAGAAGCTATTGCATCAATTACTTTGATACATTGCGAATTTTCATTTATTTGAGTTATACTTCCATTTTCTTTATTAATTTGAATACAAGAATCAATGATTTGTTTTTCTAAGTTAAAATTAGGATTCATTTTCATTATCTCTTCTGCTTTTTGATTTCCTTGCGAAGCAAAAAAGGTTGGTGAAAGTATTTTTTGTAGAATGGAAAGAATGTATGCTTTATCTTGGTTTTTTGCTTTGGTGAAAATATCGTTTATTGCTGATTTACATTGAAAAATTTCAGGCTCTTTATTGATTTGGTTGTAAATAGGAACTATTTCTTTCGTTATTTTGAAGCAAATTGAGTATTTTGTTCGCTCAATGATGCCAATTGCAATGTCATCTGCTATTTCTTTTGCTATTTCTTTTTGCTTTTCTACTTCAATTAATTCAAAACCTTCAATTTTTGCTTTTAATTCCTCTAAAATTTGTTCTTTTGTTAAAGGAGGGGACTGAGAAGCTATTGCATCAATTACTTTGATACATTGTTTGAAAATCTCAGAATTGATCATAAGACCTGCTATATCAGTGATTAATTTTGCACAAATTTTCGCAATTTGCGGTTCGTAAGGTTTTTCCTTGATTTTTATTATGTCATCAACTATTTTGTTTTTTTCTGTATCGGCAAAAAGGCTAAAACCTTTTATTTCCGCAAGTTTTTTTAAAATTTCCGTTCTGTTTGCTTCTGTGTTTGCGTTTCCAGTCACTATTCTTGAAATAATGGAAAGACATTGTTGATAATCTGGGCTATTTGCAATTGCATCAAGAATGTAAGCCGTTATTATTATGCAAAGTTGTTTGCGTTTTTCTGGCGATTTAATTGATAAATCTTGCACTGCTGCGAATACGGCTGTTAATACATCTTGTTTAATGTTATCATCTAACAAGATAAAGCCCGGAATTTCAAATAGCTCTTGGTATAAGTCTGCCTCGGTGTAAGGGTTTTCTGATTTTGCGATTTTTTCTAAAACGGCGATACACTTTTCGTAAATGTCGCTTCCCATTATGTTATCCATTATATATCCGACAATTGTAAGGCAGTGAATTTCTGCGTTTATTATTCCATTTTTGTTTTTATCTTCTATTATAGCGGTGATAACTTCTTTTTGTTGAGTGGCGGTTAAAGAGCTAAAACCTGGGATTTTTTTCAATGCTTCTTTGATTGCAAATTCTGAAATTGAGGAACCTAAAGAATCTGAAAGTTCGTTTAGAATTTTAACACAAAGATTGTAAAGATCGTTACCTTGTAAGGATTCAAGCATAAGGCTTTGAATTAGGGAGCATATTTTTTCTCGCGAAAGGGTGTTTTCTGCAACCCCTTTTATGATTGAATTAATGATTTCTTTTTGCTGTCCTGATGTTAAAATTGAAGAAAAGCCGGGTATATATTTAATTAAAACCTTCTTTACACCTTCAAATGTTGTGATGTTGTTTTTGATGATTTCGTCAACTGCTTTGATACACTGGCTGTAATTTAAGCCTATTGAACCATTTTCTATTTTTTGACAATATGCATTTGAGTCAATTTTTTTACCTTCTTTTAGGTCTTTTAAAATGCTATCTACAAGGGTTTTTTGAAAATCACTGTTTGTGCCACCGAATTTTGGAATTTGCCTTAATTTTTGAAGTATGTAAAATTCTTGGTTTTCAATTGGTAGAGAAAGGATTTTTTCTTTATTTTGAATGATTTCCGCGAATATGAAAAGGCAGGCTTTGGAATTTAAAGGAGCCTTCTTACCAGACCTTAGGCTATTTGGCGAAAA
>CAZFPN010000072.1:2934-5201 GCA_964521015.1 uncultured Rickettsiales bacterium
CTTCAACCCCTTCTGCATTTTTGGGAGAAGATTGTGCAAAGCCAAGAGTTGCACCTTTTTTGTTGATTTTGTTGATGTTTACACTTTCGTCAATGTTGAATGCTGAATTTGCACTGTAATTGAGCTGTGCGTTTGAATTTCTTTTTACTAAATTATTTTTATTTACGATGTTTGAGCTTGAAGTGTTAAAGTTTTCCACCTGATTGTTGTTGACATTTGTGTTATAAGTGTTGTTTGAGCCACCGCTTTGGGAATATCTTACTGAAGAGCCTCCACCAAAAAGACCTCTTTTTCCTAATATAGATTTTTCATCACCTTTTAGTAAAAAATAAGCTAAAATGCCTAAAATAAGCACTCCAAGAGCGATTATTATTTTCGTTCTACCTTCCATTTAATAAATAAAAAACACAATACTATATAAAACTTAAATAATAAATCTTTTTATGTCAAGAGTTTTTTTTAGATTACTGCATTATTTTTTGCGCAATGTTTTTCTGTTTGATATTTTTCGCACAAGGTAAGATAAAGCTTTCTTACCTTTAGTAAGTCTTTTGCGAAGGTTGAGGGTGGGGTTTGCTTTTAAGTTTTCTACTTTTTCTAAATCAATGGTTGGTTTTTCGTCAAATGATGCATATTTTTGCATTAATGCATCTATATCGTATTGCTTTTCTGATGCAATTTGCATAAGAGTGTTCGCAATTAATTCTTCTTCGGAAATATTGCTTCAATTTTTTGTATGATATGCGAAAATTTTTCATTAGCATTTTCTTGCACTATTTCAATTTTTTGGTGTGGAGCGATGGCTTTAAATCTACTTTTGGGGTCGGAATTTATAAATTTAGTCAATTCTTCGCTGAAATTTTCGCTTATTGCAACTAAATCTTTTTTAACTTCAATTAATCTTAAGTTCAAATTATCTTCTTCTGGAACGAAGTGTTTCATATTTAATTTTATCTGTTTGCATATGTCAAATTATAGTTATAAATAATTGTACTGTTTTTTTTGAGATATGTCAAATAATTTCTTGACATTTGAATTTTCCTGCAATAGCTAGTTGTTGTAAGTGATGTAAAAAAGATGAGAACTTCCACCGAAAGTGCGGTTTCAATTCAGGGTTTAGTCAAGAAATATGGCGAAAGGGCTGTTGTTGATGGGGTTTCGCTTGAAATTGAAAAAGGGGCGATTTTTGGTCTGCTTGGTCCAAACGGAGCGGGGAAGTCTTCTATCATCAATATAATCTCGGGAATTTCAAGGCAAACAAGTGGGGAAGTCTTCGTTTTGGGGAAGAACATAAAAACACATTTAAACGAATGCAAAATGCAAATTGGGACAGCCATTCAGGAAGTTTTCCTTGACCCATTCTTTAGCGTTGAAACTTACCTGACTTTCATCGCAGGTTATTACGGAATTACAGGCAAAAAAGCGAGGGCGAGAATTGAGGAAGTCTGCTTTGCCCTGAATTTAACGGAACATTTGAAGAAAAACACAAGATTGCTTTCTGGCGGAATGAAGCGCAGGTTAATCATCGCTAAAGCCCTTTTGCATGACCCTGAGGTGCTTATTTTAGATGAACCGACCGCAGGTGTTGATATAGAACTGCGAAACAGCCTTTGGCAATATGTTGAAAGCCTTAACAAACAAGGGAAAACCATCATTTTAACAACACACTATCTTGAAGAAGCACAGAACTTTTGCCACAAAATCGCGTTTATAGAAAAAGGCAAAATAATTTTAAATGATAGCAAGCAGAACATACTTAAAAACATTGGAGAGCAAAGGGAAATGATGCTTTTTATGAAAACGGAAGCTTTGGAAGGGGCAAAAAACTTGGCGATAGAAATGGGGGCGAGTGCGCAGGCGAAAGAAGGCTTTTTGACTTTAAATTACAATAAAAACGGCTTTTCCATCTTGCAATTTTTCCAAAAGTTGAATTCGTTTAACATTGAAATTGAAGAGATAAAAACGAAAGAAAAAACCCTTGATGATGTCTTCATCTCAATCTTTAAAAAATATGTTTAGAATAATTTTGATTTTAACCCTTATATTCAAGCTTTCCTTCGGTGTTGCCTTCGGCTTTGAAGTGAAAATCGTGGCGACGGTTGGAAATGTTGCCATCACAAACAGGGATGTCGCAAACAGACTGCAAATTTTAAGGGCGATTACCCCTCAAATCACAAGCGAAGAAGCGAAAAACATAGCACTTGAAAAGCTTATTCAAGAGGCACTTTTATCACAAAAAGCGGAAGAAATTGATTTTAAATTAAGCA
>CAZFPN010000073.1:0-3458 GCA_964521015.1 uncultured Rickettsiales bacterium
TCCTTCAACGTGCTTATGATAGCCTTATTCACGATGTCCTTTTGCAAAATCTTCCTGTTCGTTTTATGGTTGATAGAGCGGGCATTGTTGGTGAAGATGGGGCAACGCACAACGGAGCTTTTGACATTGCATTTACAAGAATTTTGCCAAATATTTCAATCTGTAGTCCGTGTTCCAAAGAAGAACTTGAAAAAGCTGTTGAATTTAGTGCAAATTTTGAGGACGGAGCCTTTATTATTCGCTTTCCTCGTGGTGAAGCAAAGGCAGATTTTTCCCCTTCTGCAAGCTTTGAATTCGGTAAAGGGCGCATTTTGAAACAAGGCAAGAAAACCGCGATTTTAACCTTTGCATCAACGGTGCATTATGGCTTAAATTTTGAAGGAATTACCCTTGTTGACCTTCGCTTTTTAAAACCTTTGGACGAAAGCTTGATTTTGGAAATATTCAATACACACGAAAAAGTCATTCTTCTTGAAGATGGTTCAATTGGTGGGGTTTATTCCTCAATTTTGGAACTTTTGCATAAAAATAAGGTGGATGCAAAAAACTTCATCGCAAAAATCATTCCAGATAAATTCATAGAACACGGCAAAATCGCTGAAATTCACGAAGAAATTTTTGACTTCAAAAACCTTGACATTGTTTAATTTTTATAACACAATTTTCCAAAAATTAATTGAATACCAAAAAAGATATACAACATTTTAAGAAAAATAATATTTATTACTTCAACACCCCAAGGTAGCGGAAAATTTAGAAAAAGTTGATGTATTGGATGTTTTTGGGCTTTCAAATTATGGAGAAATTAATAACAAGGTCGTTGCAATTGATACTAAAAGTATAGGGGGCGATTTGCGAAACGAAGACCTAAAAACGAAATATGAAAATATGGAGCTAAATTGAAACTCATATCAAATCAATTTGGACAAGAAAATTTTATAGAACACTCTAAAAAAGATAAATCCCATAAAAGTAATAAGGGCTAGCCCTTTAGAGTTATAAAAACTATTCTGATGCAATTTTGTTTGCCAAATTAATGATTATCTTCGTTAGTTCGTTTGAAGGCACTTTCAATTCAGGCTTACCTTTAATATAAATTAGGTGGTTTCCACTTCCAGCCCCTGTAACACCGATGTCGCTTTCAAGAGCTTCACCAAGACCGTTCACAACACAGCCAAGCATAGAAATTCTTAAAGGTTTTGCGATGTGTGCCGTTGCATTTTCTACTTCGGAGACAACTTTAATTACATCAAACTGCTGTCTTGCACAGGAAGGGCAGGAAACAATGTTGACACCTCTTGTCCTTAATTCCAAAGCTTTAAGCACATTCCAACACACAGGGATTTCTTCTTCAGGTGGTGCGGAAAGGGAAATTCTGATGGTATCACCAATTCCGTCCATAAGAAGTGAGCCAAGCCCAATTGAAGATTTCACAACTCCAGAACTCATCGGTCCTGCTTCTGTCACGCCGAGGTGAAGGGGGTAATCGCACTTTTCTGCAAGCATTTTGTAAGATTTCACCATCAGCATTACATCGCTTGCTTTTACTGATATTTTAAAATTGAAGAAGTCTAAATCTTCAAGGATTTTCGCAGTGTTTAAGGCACTTTCAACCAAAGCTTCAGGGCAAGGAGTAATATATTTTTTTAGAATATCTTCACCAAGCGAGCCAACATTGACACCAATTCTAATGGAAGAGCCATAATCTTTCGCAGCTTTAACCACTTCAATTGCTCTTTCTTTCGTGCCAATATTTCCGGGGTTAATTCTTGTGCAGGCCGCACCAGCTTTGCAGGCTTCTATTCCTCTTTTATAGTGGAAGTGAATGTCAGCTATTATAGGCACAGGTGAGTTTTTTATGATTTCTGACAACACTTCGCTACTTTCAACATCAGGAACGGAAACTCTCATAATATCAGCCCCCGCTTCATAACATTTATTGATTTGCCTTATAGTTCCTTGGATATCTGTCGTTAAGGTGTTTGTCATTGATTGAACGGCAACTGGATGGTCGCTTCCAACAAGCACTTTTCCAACTGTCACTGTTCTTGTTTTTCTTCTGTTGATTATTGCAAAAGGTCTACGAATGAAATTTTCGGAATTTGTTTCTATTATTGACATATTTCAAAAATTAAATTTTGCATCAAGTTTTTTTGTCAAAATTTGGAATTCGCTGTTTGGAACTTCCTCATTTATGGTGAGGGTTTTGAATTCTATTTTGACACTTTGCACCCCTTCTTTCACTTCAATAGTTTTTACTTGAAAGGAATTTTCCATTTTCGCAAAAACCATTTTAAAGTTTGCAAGTGGGTTTGAAATATGATTAAAATCAATCACGATTTCTTTTGCATTTTCAGTGAAAGACTTAATTTTAATTCTTGGGTCAAGCAGGGAAATTTTGTTTGTAAAAAGTAAAGATGCAATGTTTGTTGGCGTTTTCACTTGGCTTTTTTGGTCGAGCTTTTTATCGTAGTATGTCATTACATCGGGGTTTATGATTGTAACGACTGGCAAATTCACAAATTCAATCTTCAGTTTTGATGGCAATTTAAGAGTGAATTTCATATCATAATATTCCCCATCAACATTTTGCACGACAAGACCTTTCAGTGTTTTGATTTTAGAAAGTTCGCTTTCAAGGGCTTTAAAAGATGGGCTTTCACGAAATTCTGTATCAGATGCAATCGCACAGCTAAAAAACCAACAAACCAAGAAAATTATATGTTTAAACATGAAAAAAAACAAACATCAAATTTAAGTTTAATTGAGTTTTTATATGTGTCAAGATATTTTTTTAAAATGTTGCCAGAAAGCAAGGTTTTATCCCTCATTTTCAAGCAATTACTTTCCCCTGAATGTTTTAGAAAAATCAAGGCTTCCTTTAAGTTTGCAAATTCAAATTCAATTTCTTCGCTTGCCACAACAATGTTTTTAAAGCCTGCCTTTTGCAAAATTGCTCCAACGGTTTTAATTTCCATAAGCGGGAGCATTCGTGGAATTGGCATTCCGCACCTTTTGAAGTCTTCTTTTGCAAAAAGTTCGCCTAATTCCTGCAAATTACCAAGCCCAAAGAAGTTGCCCAGCAAAATTCCATTTTTGTTTAAGCAGTTTTTAAGCCTTGAAAGAACATCATCAATGTTGTTTGTTTTATGAAGAACGAGTGGAGCAAAAATCGCATCCGCCCCTTTGCAAGCTTCTTCCAAGTTGCCTAAATCTTGAAAAGATAAATGGACTTCTTCCTTCGGCTCAATTCTGTAAAAAAATTTTGCATCAGAAAAGGCTTCAAGCAATAGGGCTTCAATTTGCATTTTAAGGGCAAAATCCCTAATTTTCACTTCTTGCTTTAAAATAAATTGACTATCAAAAATCTCTTGCATTCTTTTTTAAATAAATTATTCTATATTTAGGTTAATAATATTTCCATGCAAGAAAAGCAATTAAAAATTTTAGAGGAATTC
>CAZFPN010000073.1:3468-5171 GCA_964521015.1 uncultured Rickettsiales bacterium
TTGATAAACTCAAGTAGCGAATTTTCTGAATATACCCTTTATTCCGCTGGTTCAAAGCTTGAAATCACAAAA
The DNA here is from genome assembly GCA_964521015.1 of uncultured Rickettsiales bacterium. Lineage (GTDB taxonomy): Bacteria > Pseudomonadota > Alphaproteobacteria > Rickettsiales > Deianiraeaceae > CAZFPN01. The sequence continues at coordinate 3,541 of CAZFPN010000073.1, forward strand.
GGGGAAATTGACATTCTTTTCCCTTATAAAATGTTTGGAATAGCAAAAATTCTTTGGGAAAAGCACATTAACGAAATTTCCGCCTCAAAAGAAAACGGAATTACGGAAGGTGTCAAAAATGCCGTCCTTTCATCACTTTCCTTGTTAATGCCTTATAAAAGAGCCGTCCGCAAGGTTTTCAAGTTTTTGATATTACCGCAGAACATAATTTTTGCAGGAAAGTTTTTCTGGAACATCGCCGATGCAATTTGGAAAAAGCTTGAAGTAAATGATAGTTCTTTCAAATTTTACACAAGAAGAGCCATTCTTTCCAGCATTTACGGGTCTTGTTTTTTGCACTTTTTAATATCAAGAGATTTTGCAAAAACCGAAAGCCTGCTTAAGTCTCAACTTGAATTACTGCAAAAAATCACAAAAAGATGAAGGCAATTTGGCAAGAATACGGCATTGAAGAAAGTGTGGTCAATTTTGCGAAATTCAAGCCACAATCTTTTTTATACACCAAAATTGAAGAAGAAACCCCCCTGCAAGATGACGAAAACGATATAGATAAATCTCTTGCACTCGCCTCTTTTTACTTCAACGAAAATGCGATGCAAAAAGCATTGAAAACCCTTGATAAATGTGTGTTTATCTCAAATTCTTACCACTGCTATTTTCATTATTTCGGCTTTAACTTGGCAACGAAATTATGGCTTTTAAACGGCAACGAAGCTTACAAGAAAAAAGCCGATTTCCTTTATCCAACTGGCACTTTCAAGGAAGAAACAATTGGGGAAGACTTCCTGCCTGCATATAAAGATATCTGCATTTTTAAGGAAAGCACCTGCTTTAAAGCGATTTTACAAAACGACGAAAAAATCCTTGAAGAAGCATTCACACGAAGCGAGAAAGAACATTTCAATTACCATCTTGTGACGGCCGATATATTCCTTCTTCGTGCCCTTGTGTGGAAGGCTTTAAACAAGCCAGAAATCGCAAATATTGACCTTGAAAAAGCACTTAAAATGGAAGGAAAAAATCCACGAAATCCTGAAATTTCAAAATTACTAAAATACGATAAATATGTTTAACGAAAAGCCATTTAAAACCCTTCTTTTAAAGCTTTATGAAGTAAAACAAGGCGAAGATGTGCCAATCGCAAGCTTTTTGGAAGTTGATGGAAAGCAGTTTGAGGTTTTTTCAAACGAAGTCTATAAAAATGGCAACCACCTTCATCACGGCGAAATTTTAGCCATACAAAACTGCTTACAACAAATGGAAATTTCCGACTTCAAAAATCACGATGCAACCCTTTATTCAAGCCTTGAACCCTGCTGTATGTGTCTTGCTTTCGCATCGCTCGTTCGCATCAAAAAGGTTGTCTTTTTTGCCGAAGATTCCAAATTTGGTGGCACAAATCGCATTTTTACTTTAAATTCCGCTTTTTACAAGCCAGAAATTCTTTTTATAGAAAAGGAAGAAATAAAAACGATAATGAATAATTTTTTTAAAACAAAAAGATGAAAGATATTTTACTTATAATAACAGGCTCTGTTTCCGCTTTCAAATCCCTTGAACTCACAAGGCTTTTAATGAAAAGTGGCATGAATATCAAAATCGTCCTTTCCGATGGCGGTGAAATGTTCGTA
>CAZFPN010000074.1:0-5158 GCA_964521015.1 uncultured Rickettsiales bacterium
AATCGCTGGAATATTGTAGCTTAAAGAAACACCACTTGCACGAGTTTGCACTGGAAATGCCTTTGCAGAAAAGGAAGGAACGGCAGATTGATAAATTCCAATCAAAATTCCTGCAACGATTAACACAAAAAGCACACTTACAAAATCACCAGTCTTGATGCCTGAAATGAATGGTATTGCAAACAACAGCATTCCAAAAGAGCCTATCATGAGAACTTTTCTTTCGCCAATTTTATCAACAAGCATACCAAAAAATGGGACTGTTATCATGTAAGTAAAAATCAAAATGCAGTTTAAAATCGTTGCCATTTTTCCATCAAAACCCGCCCAAACCATTATGGTTTTTGAAAATACAACAATAACATAAAAAGGAATGGTAAGACCCATAAAAACCCCAATCGCAATGCCTAATTTTGCTTTAGAATGCTTGAAAATTTCCTTAAATGGGCTGTGTTTTTTTGGTGCTTTTTGAAAACTTGAACTTTCATGTAACTTACTTCTAATATAAAAACCGATAAAGCCATAAAAAATACTTATGATAAATGGTATTCTCCAAGCATATTCCAAAATTTCTTCTTTGGTAAAAATTGCCTCAATCAAAAGCACTGTCAAAGCACTTAAAAGCACTCCTAAAGCAAGGGAAGTTGACGAAAATGATGCAAAAAAACCTCTTTTTCCTTGAGGAGCCATTTCGTAAAGATATGTCGTTGAAGAGCTGTATTCTCCACCAAGGGAAATTCCTTGTAATATCCTAATTAAAACCATAATTAAGGGGGCAAAAATCCCTATTTGCGAATAAGTTGGTAAAACCCCAATTAATGCAGTTGGAATTGCCATTAACAAAATTGAAATTGTAAGAGCTGTTTTTCTTCCCATTTTATCACCAATTAAACCGAAGATATAACCACCTAAAGGTCTTGAAATAAAGCCTACGGCAAAAACGGCAAGAGTTATCATTTGAGAATAAAAGCTATTTTCCATATAAAAGAAAAGTTGGCTTATAATCATTGAAAAGTGGGCATAAAGAAGGTAATCATACCATTCCATCGCATTTCCAATTACACTTGCAATAATAACTTTTCTGCCATTGATTTGAGACATAAAATAATAAATGTTTTTACAAATTAAAACTAGAAAAAACAAATTGCAAGTTTTTATTTTAAATTTTTTAACCTTCTATTTCTGTGTGATGTAATAGCAAATCTATGTGCTTCATCCCTTAAATTTTGCAAAAAATAAAGCAGTGGGCTTGTAAATTCAAGCTGAAATTCCTTATCTTCATAATAAAACCATTCCTTGCCTGCATTTCTATCTTTCCCTTTTGCCATGCAGATAAATGGTATTTCAATTTGCAATTCTTTAAAGACTTTCATCGCTGTTGAATGCTGACCTTTCCCACCATCAATAATAATTAAATCTGGCAATTTCAAAAGCATTTTTTCGTTTAAAAATCTGCGTTTTAGTGTCTCTTTCAACATTCCGTAATCATCCCCTGCTTTTGTATCTTCAAATTTTGCATTAAATTTACGATATTCACTTGAAAGAAAGCCATCTTTCCCAAACACAACCATTGCCCCAAGCATAAAACTGCCTGCCGTGTGGCTGTTATCGTAAATTTCAATTCTTTCAAGCGGTTTTGAAAGAGTAAGCAGAGATTGTAAATTTTCTAAATTCTGCATTATCTTCGCCTTTTTCCCAACTTTTTGCTCTAATTTTTCTTCTATATTTGGTGATATAAAGTTCAAAAAATCTTTGTAAATACCACTTTTAGGGACAAAAATCTTTGACTTCAAAGCCTTTGCAACATCCTTTGAAATTTCCGTGTTAATTGCGATAAGTTTTGGCACTTCTGCATCGCTGTAGTATCTCATTATAAAAAATTCCATCACTTCACCCAAGCTTAAACCTTCCGTTTTTGAAGGGAAAAAAAGCCTCGCCCCAAAGCTAAGCCCAGACCGCACAACAAAAACTTCAATCCCAATTTGCCCTGCAATTTCTTTAATGACAATTCCGTCAACCTCTTCTAGCTTTTTGAAGTCAATTTTTTCGGAAGAAAGCAGTTTTTCAATGCTAATCATCTGGTCTCTAAATTTTATCGCTAAATCAAAGTTTTCTTCGCTTGACGCTTGTTCCATTTTTTCTTTTAAATCCTTGAAAATAATGCCTGTTTTGCCAGAAAGGAATTGCGACGCTCTTTTGACATCCTCCTCGTATAATTCCTTTGAAATAAAGCTCACACAAGGGGCGGTGCATCGTTTGATTTGATATTCAAGGCAAGGTCTTTTAGCGGTTTTGAATTTTTCGTCAGAACATGTCCTAATTTTGAATGTCTTGCAAACCGCATTAATAACATTTTCAACCGCCTCCTTTTCCCCAAATGGACCAAAAAATTCGTCATTTCCAATTGGCTTTCCCCTTTGCTTAAAAATTGCAGGAAAAGAATGAGACTTGGAAAGCACTATGTAAGGCTTGGTTTTATCGTCTTTCAAAAGTATATTGAAGTAAGGTTGGTGCTTTTTTATCAGCGAACTTTCAAGAATTAAAGCCTCTTCTTCGCTTCTTACAACCTCATATTCAACTTTCACAACACTTTCAATCATCAGCCTGTTTTTAGGGGTTTGGTCTTCAATTTTTGTATAGCTTTTAACACGATTATAAAGGTTTTTTGCCTTTCCTATATACAAAATCCCCTTCGTGCCAATCATCTTATAAACACCCGCATTGTGAGGAAGTATCTTCAATGCCTCAATAATAACTTCAACACCCTTCATTTATGCTTTAAAACTTACTTAAAAGTAAATTGCAAAAACCACTTTGTCAAGATTTTTCAAATCACAACCCTCAAAAATTCCTTGAAAAAAAAATAAATCCCCCTTAACATAATTCAAACAAAAATCAAAAAGATGGCGAGCAATATATTAAACAACCTATTCAATGGAGAAAAATTAAAAGAAAAGATACAATCATACCAATTTGATGGCATTTCAAAAGCAAAGGCGATTTTTGAATGCTGGAACAATGCAAAGGGCAAGGAAGAACAGCTACAAAGCGATTTTCTTAATGATATCTTTGGCGAAATTCTAGGCTATGAATACAGACGAGGCTCCCCTGAATATAATATTGAAAAAGAGCTAAAAACTGATGTAGACGGCAAAAAGCCAGACGGCTCACTTGGTTTTTTTGCTAAAAACCTTGAAGATGTCAGGGTTGTAATTGAACTTAAAGGCAAAGGAATTAAGCTTGATAAAAAGCAAAACAATGGCAAAACCCCAGTGGAACAAGCCTTTGACTACAAAACTAAGGTTGAAAGTGCAGAATTTGTTATTGTCAGTAATTTTCAAGAAATTAGGCTTTATAAAGATTTTCAAGGAAAATACCACTCATTTTCCCTTGAAGAACTTGCAAAAGATGAAGAAAAAATCAAAGAATTCCACTTCCTGCTTGCACACACAAGGCTCTTTACAAAAACAAAAAACCAATCCCCAATAAATAGCTTCATAAACCCAAAAACGCTATTTGAAATTGAAAACGAATTTTATAAGAAATATAAGGAAAAAAGAACGATAATAAAGAATAGTTTAGCAAATGCAAACAAAGAAAAGCCATTAAAAAACAGCGACTACCTTTACATATCCCAAAAACTTCTTGATAGAATGCTATTTATCGCCTTCTGCATTGAAAAAGAAATTTTACCAAGAGAAAAGGTTGAAAAAATACTTCAAGACGATACTGCCGATTTTAAAGACAATCTTAAAAAATTATTTGACCTTCTAAACACAGGAAAGCCAGAAAAAGCAGGCATTCCAAAGCTAAACGGGGGGCTTTTTGCGGAAGATAAAGACTTAAACTCGCTTGAAATTCCAGAAGAAGCCTTCAATCAACTTTATGGGCTTTACAAATTTGACTTCACAAGCGACCTTGATGTCAACATTCTAGGGCATATTTTTGAGCAATCAATAACTGACCTTGAAAAAGAGGCAGAAAACATTGAAGAACAAAGGAAAAAAGATGGAATTTTTTATACTCCAAAGGAAATAACAAGATACATAATTGAAAACACAATAGGAAAAACTTTGGAAGAATGGCAAAAAGAAAGCACAAATTTGGATGAATATGCAGAAAAACTCAAAAACATTAAAATATGCGACCCTGCCTGCGGTTCAGGTGCTTTTTTGGTTGAAGTCTTTAACTTCTTAAAGGAAAAATGGCAAGAATTACACAAGCAAAAAATAGGCTTAAACTTCACAGCAGAAGATATCCTAAAAAACAACATTTACGGAGTTGATATAAATGTTGGTTCAATAGGAATTACAAAGCTTTCTTTATGGCTTCAAAGTGTTTCCAAAAATTCACCCTTAATAAGCTTAGAAAACACAATCAAAATTGGTGATAGCTTAATTTATAACCCAAAATTAACAAGAACTTACAATAAAAGTGATAGAAAAGGCACAACAAAATTAGAAAGTGTAGACTTATTAAACTATACATCAAAAGATGAAGCAATTCAAAAAGGAGTTGAAGTTTCCGTTGAATTTAACTGGCAAAAAGAATTTCCTGAAGTTTTTGCAAACGGAGGTTTTGATGTTGTGGTTGGAAACCCACCATATGTAAGGCAGGAAAGACTGGGAGAAATGAAAAGAATTTTGGAAGAATATGATGTCTACTCTGGCACGGCAGACCTTTACTGTTATTTTTACGAAAAAGGTTGCAAAATTTTAAAGCCAAACGGTCGCCTCGGCTTTATTACTTCAAACAAATGGATGAGGGCGAAATATGGGGAAAAGTTAAGAGGCTTCATTCTTAGAGACACAAAAATTGAAAAATTTATTGATTTTAAAGGGGAAAAGATTTTTGAAACAGCATCCGTTGATTCAAACATATTAATTTTTAAGAAGCAAAAAGCACAAGGCTACACCTTTGAAGTGGGAGATAATTTAAAAAATTTGCACGAATTTGAAAGCAAAAACTTAAACAAGGATATTTTTAACATTGAAGGGGGAAATTTGGAAAGAAGCATAAAGCAAAAAATGGAAAAGCTGGGTAAGCCCTTAAAAGATTGGGATGTTAAAATTAATTATGGCATTAAAACAGGCTTTAATGAGGCTTTTATTATAGACACAAAAACAAAAGAAGAACTTTGCAAAAAAGACCCTAAAAG
>CAZFPN010000075.1:0-5122 GCA_964521015.1 uncultured Rickettsiales bacterium
CAAGCGGAGGGGAAGCAAGATAGTTCATTTTGACAAGTGGGTGAACTCTTCCTTCAAAATTTCTATTTCCCGAAAGAACTGATGCGACACTCAACTTTTCTTCCAAAATTTCTTTTTCAAATTCCGGTTTCAATGGCCCTGAATTTCCAATGCAAGTAGTGCATCCAAAACCTACGATATTAAAGCCTAATTTATCTAGATAAGTTTGAAGACCTGACTTGTTTAAATATTCTTCCACAACACGACTTCCCGGTGCGAGAGATGTTTTCACGAATGGCTTTGTTTTTAGCCCTAATTCAACAGCCTTTCTCGCTACAAGACCAGCAGAAACAAGCACTTTTGGGTTTGAAGTATTCGTGCAAGATGTAATGGCTGCGATAACAACACTTCCGTCTGTTAAATCGTTTGATTTCACACTACCTTTTGCAACTTTAGATGAAGGAACTTCCGATGGAGCAGAAGTTTCAAGCCCTGTCATATAACCTTCGTAAGATTGTGGCACTTCTTCAAGAAGAACTCTATCTTGAGGTCTTTTCGGGCCTGCAAGGCTTGGTTTGACATCGGCCAAATTTAGCTCTAATGTATCAGTAAAAACAGGTTCTACACCTGCTTCAAACCACATTCCTTGCTCTTTCATGTAAGATTTCACAAGCTCAATTTGTTCTTTACTTCTTCCTGTTAGGTTTAGGTAATTGAGAGTTTCGTCATCTGGTGCAAAAAGCCCACAAGTTGCCCCATATTCGGGAGCCATGTTTGCAATTGTCGCACGGTCTGCAAGGCTAAGGTTTGAAACACCAATGCCATAAAATTCCACAAACTTTCCAACGACTTTTTTCTTTCTTAACATTTCAGTAACGGTAAGAACTAAATCAGTTGCCGTAACCCCTTCTTTCAAGCTTCCTGTAAGTTTAAAACCAACTACTTCAGGAATTAAAAGGCTAATGAATTGACCAAGCATCACACTTTCAGCTTCAATTCCTCCAACCCCCCAACCAAGTACAGAAAGCCCGTTAACCATTGTCGTGTGACTGTCTGTTCCAACACAAGTATCAGGAAAAATCACACCATCCTTTTCCCACACCACTTTTGCGATGTGTTCCAAATTTACTTGGTGGCAAATTCCCGTTCCCGGTGGGACAACTTTAAAGTTATCAAAGCTTTCTTGACCCCATTTAAGGAAGTTGTATCTTTCTTTATTTCTTTCCATTTCAAGGGCGGTATTTTTTTTCATAGAATCGCCTTCGCCGTAATAATCAACTTGAACTGAGTGGTCAATTACAAGGTGAGTTGGGGCGATGGGGTTAATTTTTAAAGGTTCTCCTCCCATTTTTTTTACCGCATCTCTCATCGCGGCTAAATCAACAACGGCAGGCACACCAGTGAAATCTTGCATTAAAACTCTTGCAGGCTTGTATCCTATCTCTATTTCCTTTTTGCCTTTGTGATTTATGAAATCAAAACAGGCTTTAATGTCTTCTTCTTTGACATCAACCCCATTTTCGTTTCTAAGTAAGTTTTCAAGCAAAATCTTAATTCCAAAGGGTAGTTTGGAAAGATTGCCGTTAAACTTTTTTTCCGCCTCTTTAAGGCTGTAAAATTTATATTGCCTCCCTTCAACCGAAAGCACTTTTTCGCAAGACATAGACCAAAGAATATATTTATTTACTTTATTCTATACATACAAATTTTATTTTGCAAGAGCGTTTTAAAATTATTTTTTAACTAACAAAAGAGCAAGGTTTTTCATTTTAAAATATACATTTTTTGATGGCAAAAGATTGGTTTTTGTTGCCACTGGGTGCATTTCGTAACTTTTTGGATGGATTTTTTCCTTACTCAACATTTTTGCAATCGCACAATATTTAAGAATTTCGTCTTCTTTGCAAATTTCTTTTTTAGGTTGTATAAAAGTTTTATAGAACATATTTTATTGTATTTTTATAAAATATATAATGTTTTTTTCAATTTGCAAGAGATTTTTATAATTAAATACAATCAACCTTTGGGGTGGAATTTTGAATAGGCATTTTGCAAGGTTTTTTCGTCTATCTTGACATATTTTTGAGTTGTGGAAAGTGAAGAATGACCAAGCAACCCCTGCACACTTCGTAAGTCCCCCCCTTTTGAAATTATGTGAGTTGCAAAAGAATGGCGCAAGGAATGGGGTGTCGCAAAATTTGGCAAACCTTTAATTTTCCTTTGTTCTTGCATAATTTTTTGAACTTTACGAGCAGAAACGGAAATCGGTTTGTTCGTTTTCGCATCTCGCTTTGCCTCAACAAAAAGGGGGTAATCTGGCAGTAAAGAAATCGGGCAAGCCTTAATGTAGCTTTCAATTGCCTCTTTTGCTTTTAAAAGAAGGGGAATTGTTCGCTCTTTTTCGCCCTTTCCAAGAACTTTGATAAAAGAAGAAGACTTCACAAAATCGCGTTTTTTAAGTGAAAGCGCTTCCGCAATTCTCATTCCTGTTGCATATATCAAGGTTAAAATCGCCTTATTTCTTAAGTTGACCCAGTTTTCGTCTTCCCCAAAATCAAGCATTTCAATTGTATCTTCAGTGCTTAATGCTCGTGGCAAACTTTTTGGCAATTTAGGAGGAGTAAGCTTGAAAACTTCAGTATTATCGCAAATTTCGTGCTTTTTTAATGCTCCGTAAAAAGACTTAATCGCTGAAATCATTCTTGCATTTGAAGTCGCTTTAATGCCATCTTCCTTTCGTTCAGCGAGGAATTTTCGTAAATCGTTCACATTTAAAATTTTGAATCTTGTGTAAAAATCTTCAAATTTAAGCAAAGATTTAACATCAAAAAGATAGCTTTCAACAGTTTTAGAAGAAAGCTTTCTAACCCTTAAATACCGCTCAAAAAGGCTTAATAATTCTTCTGCCATAATTACAAAAATTCATAAATTTTATGCAAACCAAAATGCGAAATCACATCATCTTCAAAAGCATTTGAGTGCACAATTTCAACATAAATTTCTTCTTTGCAAAGCAAACCCTTTAAAATTCCCCTTAAAATAACCTCAAAACACTTTAAGACCTTGCAAGAAGGGGAAGGAAGTCTATGTTCAAAAAAGCCTTCTTTAAAGCGAATGCACGAAGTTCTGTTGTTTTTTCCGCCTATACAAAAGGTGAAAGGGGAATTTCTGAATTCTTTTATCATCTCAATTTCCGTCAATCTTTTTTTGCAATTTTCACTTGGGACAAAATAATTTGGATTTTGCATCGTTTCTTCAAGGACAAAATGCAAGATTTTTTCATTCAAAACATCGCATCCGTTTTGCAAAATTGAAACATTAAATTGCAAAGCACTTGGGGGGGTTTCTTTTGAAACAAAGGCATTAAAGTTGGCTTTATCTTTGAATTTATTTCTAAATGAAATTACATTTTTCAAAACCGCAAACACATCTTTTTTAAAAGGGAAAACGACCTCAATTTGATTCTTTCCAATTTCTTCTTTGAAAATTAGGTTTTTGAAGGAATTTTCAGGTTTTTCAGTCCGTAAAAACATTTCCAAAGAAAGCGGAGAATAAAATTCAAGCTCAATTCCTAGAAAAATCTCAACTTCCAGTCCGTTTAATTCCTTTAACAGCCTTGCAATCATTGATTTGCAAAAAATTTCATATCTTCAAGCACAATTTCAAGCTCTTCCTCTGAAATCACAAGGGGTGGCATAGTATAAAGCACATTTGCAAAAGGTCTTAAAAAACTTTTTGTTTCATTTAATGAGACAGCTTTTTTTATTTTCAAATTCGTCTCTTTGCTTATTTCAAAGGCACAAACCGCCCCCTTAATTCTTGCTACTGGGAATTTTTGTCTTAAAATTTCTTCAATTTTTGCAACTTTTAGCGAGTAGTCTTCCTTTTCAAAAAGCTCAAGAGAAGCCAAAACACAAGCAAGAGCGGTTGGATTAGCCATAAATGTCGGCCCATGGAAAAAGCGACTTTCCTTGCAAATTCCTTGAAAAATGAACTCTTTTGCGATGGTGGTGGCAAGGGGTAAGTGTCCGCCCGTTAAAGCCTTTCCAAGAATTAAAATATCAGGAGTAATTCCAACTTCCCAAAATGCAAAACGACTTTTAAGCCTGTAAAAACCTGTGGCACATTCATCTGCAATAATCAAAATTTCCGCCTTTTTAAACCCATTCCAAAGCCTTTTAATGTGTGTGCTTTCAAAAATCTTCATTCCGCCAGCCCCTTGAAGAATTGGCTCAATAATAGCCCCTGCGATTTTTTGTTTATTTTCTTCTATAAATTTTTCAAAAGCGATGAATTCTTCTTCATTTTCAGGGATTTTCATTAAAATTCTGTTTTGAAGAGCAGGAAAAGAAGAGTGCATGGAATGAGAAAACGAAAGTGCCCCAAAAGTTTCCCCGTGGTAGCCATTTTCAAAGTAAATTATGTGATTTTTTTCACCTTTACCTGTTTCAAAAAAATACTGAAGAGCCATCTTGACACCGACTTCAACGGCCGTTGAACCACTATCAGAAAAAAATGCTCTTTGAAGGCTGTTTTCTTCTTCAAAATTAACGAAATTAACAAGCTTGGAAGAGGCTAAAACTGCCATATCGTGCAAAATTCCGCCAAACATAACATGGCACAGCTTTGAAGATTGCATGTGAATTGCATCAATGATATTAGGGTGGTTATACCCATGGCACATCGCCCACCAAGAGGCTATTCCATCAACTAAAACCCTTCCGTTTTCTAAAAACAAACAAGAACCTTTTGCTGAAGAAACTTTGATTGGAAAAACCTCATCTTTTATTGAAAAGTAAGGAAACCAAAGGTTATTTTCCAAGTAATTCATTTAATTTTTCTTTAGAAAGAGTATGTAAATCGTCGCACCCACCAACATGAAAATTATTGATGAAATTTTGAGGGACAGTCATTCTTCCGCCAGATTTTTCCATCATTTCTGCTTTTTTTTGAGGGTTTTGCTCTATATCAATGAATTCAATTTCTGTAACTCCATTTGCCTTTAAATAGCCTTCCGCTTTAACGCAATAAGGACAAACTTTTTTTTTATACATTAAAACTTTGTTCATAAAAACACAAAATTTGTTGGTGCACTCGTAGGGATTCGAACCCCAAACCTTCTGATCCGTAGTCAGATGCTCTA
>CAZFPN010000076.1:0-5080 GCA_964521015.1 uncultured Rickettsiales bacterium
ACCAAAGAAAGCGATGGCACAATTTCAAGATACGGACCATATGCTTACATTGAAAACGGCTTAACTTCCGAAGGCTATTCTAAAAAATTAAGCAAATTTATGTTTATTTTTTATGTAGTTTCAATTTTATTTGGTGCAGTTGGGGCTTTTATTATGCAGGCAAACCCATTGGCTGAAATTACAGGGCATATATTTTTCGGGGGCAATGAGACGGCAATTTTTGTTTTCTCAGTGTTTTTAGCAGGAATTTCGCTTTTTGTAATTAAAGGTGGACTAAAAAGAATTGTTCACACTATGGAAGGGCTTGTTTCTGTTATGTCTGTGGTTTATATCTTGGCAATTTTGCTAATTTTGGTTTTAAACTTTAAAGCAATTCCTTCAGTTTTAGCATTAATAATAAACGAAGCTTTCAACCCAACCGCAGTGGGGGGAGGAATTATTGGAATGCTAATTGTTTCCCTGACAAGAGTGCTTGTTTCAACCGAAGTTGGGCTTGGAACGGTGAGTTTTTTACATGGAAAATCACAGAATGATAGCTCAACAAGGGAAGGTCTTCTTGCCATGGCTGGACCTTTTGTTGTCAACTTCATTTTCATTACATTAAATAGCATCGCTGTTCTTGCAACCGCAAGCCATTTAAAAAGAGAAAATGGCATTTTGATGATAAGCAGAATGTTTGAAAGCGTGCATCATTTTTTCCCTGTTGTGCTTTTTGTAATTACATTCCTTTTTGCATTTACAACAATTATAGCATGGTATTTTTATGCAGAATCAAGCTTGATGCAAATTTCACAAAATAAATTTGTGATTTTAGCATATCAGATATTCTTCTTTTTACTGATTTCTGTTTCTGGGCTTGTTTCCTTCGGAGTGATGCTAAGAATTATTGATGCTGTTGTTTTAGCAATCATATTCCCTAACATAATCACATTAATTTTGCTTGGGAAGGTGGTGAAGAAAAATTTACCTAAGTGATGTAAATTGCAAATATAAATTAGTTAATTTTGGCAAATTCTTTAACCATTTGCAACTTTTTTGTATTCAATTTCGTCAGTCAATTCTTCTTCTTCAATTTCTTCTTCAATTTCCATACCAATGTTTTGATATGTTTCGTGATATTTGTTCAAAATATTGCTCACTTCTTTTTCAACTTCATCGTATTCTCTTTTTTCAACAGCAGAAAGTTCTGAAACAACACGATAAAGCGCTTCTTCATAAATTACAGCTTCTGTGTAAGAACGATTTGGGTTGTTTGTGTTTTTATAAAGGTCTCTCACGACTTCGGCACAAGCTTCAATTCCACCAGATTGTATTTTGCTTTCATATTCTTTAGACCTTCTATTCCAAATAACTCTTAAGAATTTTGAGCTTTCTTTTAAGATTTTAAAAATTTCAGGCACATCAGTTTGCCTCATTAAAGGTCTTAATCCTTGAGATTCAAGTTTTTTTACTGGCAAAAAGAGTGACATTTTTTTTCTTTCAAAATCAAGCTTTATACATTCAATTTGTTCACTTAAAACGGACATTTCGGTTATGTCGCTTACAAGTGCAATACCGTGTAATGGGAAAACGGCATAGTCTCCCACTTTAAAGGAGCCGATAGATTTTTTCTTCTTTGACATAATAAAAAAACTAATTTACATTTACTTCAAGTATAGTATGCACTTTTTTTGCTATTGTGCAAGTATTTTTTTAAAATATTTTATATAAATTAATATGAGGGTTGTAGAGGAAATGAAAAATGCCTTGAAAAATCTTGAAAATCAAGGTCTTTTGCGGTTTGAAGAAATTTCAAAAAGAGGTAGAAAAAATATTATTTACCTAGAAGATGGGAAAAAATTAATTTCTTTTGCTTCAAATGATTACTTAAATTTAAGCCAAAATAAGATTATCATTAATGCTGGAATAAAGGCTTTGAAAGAATTTGGGGCTGGGTCTTCTTCTTCAAAATTTATTGAAGGATGTAGCTTTTTTTATCAAAAAATAAAAGAAGAATTTAAAGAGGAAGATTGTCTTATTTTCCCAACAGGTTATATGGCAAATTTGGGCTTAATGCAGGCAATTTTTACGAATGAAGATATAATTTTTTTAGACGAAAATTCTCATAATTCAAGCTTTGAAGGGGCAAAATTAAGTGGAGCAAAAGTCTTGAGGTATCAACATAATTCTATTAAAGATTTAGAAGAAAAGCTTTTAAAATTTGCACACCTCGGCAAGAAAATTGGAATTGCGACAGAAACGATTTTTTCTATGCAAGGAAGTGTGCTTTGCGATAGCGGAAAATATTTTGAAATTGCAAAAAAATATAATGCTTTTTTGATTATAGACGAGGCTCACAGCTTTGGACTGATGGATTTTCAATTTCCAGAATACGAACTTCATATTAAAATGGGAACATTTTCAAAATCTATTGGTGTGCTTGGGGGTTATGTATGTGGAAATAAAATTATAATTGAATATATAAGGCAATTTGCAAAAGCAGGAATTTACACAACCGCCCTTCCACCTTCTGTTCTTTCTTCCGTGCTTTCTTCGTTAAAACTGATTAAATCAAAAGTGATTGATGGAAAAAAAGCGATTGAAAATGCAAAATATTTTGCAAAAATTTTAGGAATTAAACAGGAAAGTCAAATTATTTTTTTAGAAATGGAAAACAACGAAAAGGCATTAAATCTTGCAAAAACATTGATGGAAAAAGGTTTTTTCGTGAAGGCTATAAGAAGGCCAACGGTTAAAAAAGCAGGCATTAGAATTAGTTTTAATAATCATCACAAAAAGGTTGATATAAAAAAATTAGTGTTTATAATAAAGAAGCAATTAAATTAAAATTTATGAAATTTTTGTGTCTATTAGCTTTTATCTTGCTTGCTGGTTGTGTTGCAACTAGGGCTACAAAAAATGCAGATTTAATCAGTCCTTGTGCTGGTTGCGATGATAGAATTTTGCCTAAAGGAAACTTAAAATATTTAGTATGATAAACTTAACAACATTTGATAACGGATTTAGAATAGCAACAGACAGCATGCGAGATGTTGAAACAATTTCAGTCTCACTTGCTATTGGCGTGGGAAGCAGATTTGAGGACGAAGAAAGGCAGGCTGGAATTTCCCACTTTTTAGAGCATATGGCTTTTAAAGGCACAGAAAAGAGGGTCGCCCTTGATATAGCTAAAGAAGTTGAAATGGTTGGTGCGATGATGAATGCTTACACTTCAAAAGAGGTGACGGTTTATTATATTGTTGCATTAAAAGAAAATTTAGAACTTGCCATTGATATTCTTTCCGATATTTTACAAAATTCTACTTTTGCAGAAGAAGAAGTGGAAAAGGAAAGAGGTGTCATTTTGCAGGAACTTGCGAATGCGGAAGATACTCCAGATGATATCGTTTTTGATTATTACTATGAAACTCTTTATAAAAATCAACCACTAGGAAGGCCGATAATTGGAAATAAGCAAACAATTTCTTCGTTCCAAAAAAAAGATTTTAATGAATACATAAACACAAAGTATAATGCAGGAAATATGGTGCTTGCAATTGCAGGAAATGTAGACCACGAAAAAGCAGTTTCACTTGCAAATAATTATTTCAACAAACTAAACAAAAAGCAGGATGTTAAGCCTTTGCCTTCATTTTACACAGGAGGTGAATTTATCAAGCCAAACAAAGAATTGACACAAGTTAAGTATGTTTCAGGTTTTGAAGGCTTTAAATTTGAAGACGATAAAAAATATGCACTTAAAATCGCAAATAACATTTTAGGGGGAGGGATGTCCTCTCGTTTATTCCAAGAAGTGAGAGAAAAAAGAGGGCTTTGCTACACAGTTTCCAGTTTTGAAAATTCATTTTCTGATAGTGGAATTTTTGGGGTTTATGCAGGCACTTCACCAGAAAGTTTAAATGAACTGCAAGTTGTAATTGAAGAAGAATTGGCAAAAATTACACAACACATTGAAGAAGAGGAAATTCGCAAAACTATGACACAAATAAAGGCGGAACTTTTGATGTCTCTTGAAAGCACATCTTCAAGGTCTCAAAAACTTGCATCAAACATTTTGCGTTTTGGGAGATATGTTCCTCACGAAGAAGTTATTGAAAGCTTTGCAAAAGTGAACGAAAAAATGATAAAAGATGTTATGAATGAAGTTCTTTCTTCAAAGAAAACTCTTGTAATTTATGGGAATGTATAAAAATATGAAATACACAAAAGAAGAGGTAAAAAAGCTTTTTGAAATGCCACTGATGGACTTGCTCTTTAAAGCACACGAGGTTCACAGGGCAAATCACGACCCTAATAAAGTGCAGGTTTCCACCCTTTGCTCTATAAAAACGGGAGCTTGCCCAGAGGATTGCAAGTATTGCTCGCAGTCTGCCCATTATAAGACGGACTTAAAGAAAGAGCCTTTGATGGAGCTTGAAAGCATTTTGGAGGAGGCAAAAAAGGCTAAGGCCTCAGGCTCTGAGCGGTTTTGTATGGGGGCGGCTTGGAGGAAGCTTCACGATAAAGATACAGAAAAAGCTTGCGAAATTGTGAGAGAGGTTAAAAAGCTAGGGCTTGAAACTTGCATGACCTTAGGAATGCTAAGCAAAAATCAGGCTGTAAAGCTAAAAGAAGCGGGGCTGGATTATTACAACCATAACCTAGACACCTCTCGCGAGCATTACCCAAACATCATCACTACACGAACTTACGAAGATAGGCTTGAAACTCTTTCAAATGTGGCTGAGGCGGGCATTAATGTGTGTTCTGGAGGCATTCTTGGAATGGGCGAGACGAGGGAGGATAGAATATCTCTACTTTTTGAGCTTGCTTCTTTAAATCCGCAACCAAATTCCGTGCCTATCAATGCACTTGTGAGAGTGAAAGGGACACCCCTAGGGGAGACCGAGCCACTTGATAAATTTGAGTTTATAAGGACGATTGCGGTTGCAAGAATTTTAATGCCACAAGCTTTTGTTAGGCTTTCCGCTGGTAGGATGGAAATGACGGAGGAAATGCAGGCAATGTGCTACTTTGCGGGTGCGAACTCTCAATTTTACGGGGAGAAGCTTCTCACAACTCCAAACCCAGAAAAAACACA
>CAZFPN010000077.1:0-4186 GCA_964521015.1 uncultured Rickettsiales bacterium
TGCTTTGGCGATTTTGGGTCATACATTTCCTATATATCTTAAATTCAAAGGTGGGAAGGGTGTTGCCACAACGATTTTAGTGCTTTTTGCATTAAATTTAAAACTTGGCTTTTTAGCGGTTTTTATTTTCGCTATATTTCTCTTCCTATTTGGGTATGTTTCCCTTGCATCAATTGCGATGTCAATTTTCTTATTACCGTTTTCTTTTTATTCATCTCAAATGATGATATTCAACATATTCTTCGTTGCGATTTTTCTTTTAAGGCATCAAGAAAACATCGAGAGATTACTCAAAAAAGAGGAAAGTAAAATGTTTAAAAAATCAATATTCAAAATATGATAAGCTTCATAATTTTTGCGGTTTTTACAGCTCTTTTATGGTTTTTTGAAAAGCAAAATGTTTCGCGCACCAAAAGAAATATAATTGCTATCTTTTTAGGGGGTTTGATAGGTTTTTCTTTTCAATACATCACTTTTTTTGATAAATCCCTCGCTGTCAGCCTCTTTTCAATTTTAGGGAATGTTTATTTGCGGTTTTTGCAAATGTTGACCTACCCAGTTGTTTCTTTGGCGATTTTGCTTGCTTTTTTGAAAATTGCGGACGAAGGAGGTGAACTAAAATCACCGATTTATATAATATCTATTCTCTTGATTTTAACTGGAATTTCTGCCCTAGTTGGCATTTATTCCGTGATTTTATTCAAACCAGACCTTTCCTTCCTTTCGCAAATTTCAATTCAAGAAAGTGCGATTGAAAGCCTAAATCAAAGAGAAAATCTACTTAAAAAACCTTTTGACAAATTCATCACAGACTTCATCCCTTCTAATCCTTTCCTTGATTTTACAGGGGCGAGGAGTGTTTCGCTTGCTTCGGTTGTGGTTTTTTGCTCTCTTATTGGTTTTGCTTATTTAACTCTTGACAAAACTGCGAAAAACGAGGCCTTGAAATTCAAATCTTTTATTGAAATCGCTTATAAGTTAATAATGATTTTAGTCGGTTTTGCCTTAAAAATCACACCATATGGAGTTTTGGGGCTTTTTGTAAAACTTGCATCAACCCTTCAATTAACTGAAGTTATAAAGCTTTTGAATTTCGTTTTAATTTCCTATCTTGCGATTTTTGCGATGTTTGTTATCCACGGAATTTTGCTTTTATTATTTAAAATTAATCCAATAAATTATTACAAAAAAACCGCCGAATTACTAATGTTTGGGTTTTTTTCACGCTCTAGCAGCGCTGCAATTCCATTAAATATTCAAACACAAACTGCAAAATTAGGAATTTCTGAAAAAAATGCTACAATTTCCGCAAGTCTTGGTTCTAGCATTGGGCAAAATGGCTGTGCTGGAATTTACCCCGCAATGCTTGTTTCAATGGTTGCAATTAGTATGGGGATTGAAATTACGACACCCACTTTCATCTTGCATTTAGCTCTAATTATCGTAATAAACTCTTTTGGAATTGCTGGAGTTGGTGGCGGAGCCATTTTCGCAGCCATCGCAAGCCTTTCTGCTTTTCAAATGCCCTTTGCAATTGTTGTGATTTTAGCAGGAATTGAGCCAATTATAGATATGGCAAGAACGGCTCTAAATATTAACGGAGTGGTTGTTTCTTCGGCAATATCGCAAAAAATTACTTCAAAAGATTAATCACTTCCTGCCCTGCTCTTTCAAGTTCTGTGCTTTGAAATTTGTTTGCAATTTCCTGCTTGAATTGGTATTTTTTCTCAATAGCTTCCAACATAAAAGACTTTGCCAAACTGCCATCTTGAATTTTGCTTAAAACTTCTTGCATTTTTGATTTTATGCTTTCGTCAATAAGAAAATCGCCTGTTTTAAAACCCCCAAATTTCGCTGTGTTTGATATGGAAGAAAACATTTGATTAACACCTTTTTCGTATATTATATCAACGATTAATTTTAATTCGTGAACACACTCGTAATAGGCTATTAATGGGGGGAAGCCCGCTTTTACCATCACATCAAATGCGGTGGAAAAAAGCGAAACGACACCTCCGCAAAGCACTGATTGTTCGCCGAAAAGATCACTTTCACATTCCACTTGAAATGTTGTCTCAAAAATCTTTTTTGAACCTATGCCGAAGGCGATTTCTTCCAAAATTAAGGTCAAATTTTCGTCAATTGTATGGAATTTTGAAATGATGCTAAAAATACCAACACCTGATAAAAAATTGCTTCTTACAGCCTTTCCAACCGCTTTGGGGGCGACCATTCCTATGTTATATTTTGCAAAATTTTTGACATATCCAAAATGGAAAGAAAACCCGTGACCAACAATAATAGAGCCACCTTCTTTGAAGTTTGGAACGACATATTTTGCGAAAAAACTTCCGTGATGTTCATCTGGAATTAGCAAAATTGCGACATCTGCCCATTGCAAACCTTCTTCAAAACTCACGACTTCAAAACCGAGATTTTTGGCTATAGGAAGGGAAATTGATGTGCTTTCAAGGGCGACTTTTAGATTAAAACCGCTATCTTTCAAATTTTGTGCCTGACTGGAACCTTGTGAACCGAAACCGATGACTAATATTTTCTTACTCAAAGGTTGTAATTTTGTTTGCGATAAGTCTTTCATAGTAAGGCTCTTTTAAGTTTTGTAGTCAAAGAAGAAATTAAATCTAACATCATTTTTTCAACTTCATCTTTTGAATACATTTTTTCGTCACTAATATTTAGGCTTTCAGCGGAGTATTCGGGGAAAAGTTCTTCCTGTTTTAAATTATTCTTGATAGATTCAACCTCCTCAAGTAAAGAAAGAGAAGAAAACAGTAATGCAACTTCTTGGTCATAAATTCCAAATGCGGAGATTACCTCATTTACTCTATAATTTAGGGATTTTGCAAGCCTTAAAAGCTCATCGCTTTCTTCGTCAAAAAACTTTGAAACATCGTATATTTTTGACCCAACCGCAACCTTAACAGACATAAAATAAAAATGGTGGGTTCGAGTGGACTTGAACCACCGACCACATCCTTATCAGAGATGTGCTCTAACCAACTGAGCTACGAACCCATTTTAACTTTGTTTAAATTTTATAATTTAGCTTTTTTAATAAGTCAAGCATTATTTTCATTTTTTTTAAAATATTTTTTAAAAAAACACTTGACCTTTAAAATAATATGATAGAGTAAAATATTAATTGTTTATTTTTGTTTATGCCAATTGAAATTACGATGCCTGCACTTTCCCCCACAATGACTGAGGGGAACTTAGTAAAATGGCTGAAAAAAGAAGGGGAAAAAATCAAAAGTGGTGATATAATCGCTGAAATAGAAACGGACAAAGCAACGATGGAACTTGAGGCTTCAAACACTGGAATTATGGGGAAAATCATCATAAACGAAGGGGCGGAAGGGGTTAAGGTGAACACTTTAATAGCACTTTTGCTGAAGGAAGGGGAAGATAAAGCTTCTCTTGAAGGCTATAAACCTAAAGAAATGATGCAGGAAAAGCCTTCCCAAAGCACAACTTTAACAGAACCTGCAAAAGAAGAAAATAAAACTCAAACAATCGCTGAAAAGCCTGAAGGCGAAAGGGTTTTTGCCTCGCCTCTTGCGAAAAGAATTGCGGAAGAAAAAGGCTTTGACATAAGCCAAATTTCAGGTACTGGTCCAAATGGAAGGGTTGTGAAGGCAGATGTTGAAATGTTTGTGCCTGCAAAATCAAGCATTTCTTCACACTTTGTTGGCAGAAAAAGTGATGTTCTTGAACCGCTAACGAATGTCCGTAAAGTTATTGCTAAAAGGCTACTTGAAAGCAAAATCACCGTCCCTCACTTCTATCTTTCAATTGAAGTTGCGATGAACGAAGCACTTGATTTTAGGGTAAAGGCGAACAAAGGGCTTGAATTAAGCGGAACAAAGCTTTCCGTGAACGACTTGGTCATTAAATCTGCAAGCCTCGCACTGAGGGATTTCCCGAAAGTTAATGCTTCTTTCACAGAAAACGGAATGTTGATGTATGGAAATGTTGATGTTTCCATCGCTGTAAGCACTGATTCTGGGCTGATAACCCCAATAATCAAAAATGCCGACACCAAAAGCCTTTCGGTTATTTCAAACGAAATGAAAGATTTGGCGAAAAAAGCAAGGGAAAGCAAATTAAAACCTGAAGAATTTCAAGGTGGTGGCTTTTCCATTTCAAACCTCGGAATGTATGGAAT
>CAZFPN010000077.1:4196-4948 GCA_964521015.1 uncultured Rickettsiales bacterium
CACATTTTCTGCAATTATCAACCCTCCTCAATCTGCCATTTTGGCAGTTGGAACGACGGCGAAAAAGCCTATTTTTGACGAAAAATCACAAAGCTTTAAGCCTGTTGAAACAATGGCTTTGACACTTTCGGCCGACCATAGAGTTGTTGATGGGGCACTTGGAGCGGAATTTTTGAACAAAATCAAATTCTACCTTGAAAATCCAATAATGCTTTCTCTATAAATGTTGAGTATCAAGGTTTTTACAATTTTTCCAGAAGCATTTCCAGGAGTTTTAGGGATTTCAATCCCTAAAAGAGCTATGGATGAGGGTTTTTGGAAATTGAAAGTCATTGATATTAAAAACTTCGCATTAGATAAGCACAAAAGTGTCGACGAAACCCCTTTTGGTGGTGGTGCTGGTATGCTGATGAAGGTTGATGTACTTTCGGGAGCAATTGAAAGCGAGCTAAAACTTGAAACAGAAAAGCCCATAATCATTTTGACTTCTGCACGCGGATTTACTTTTAACCAAAAAATCGCATCACAACTTTCCTTTGAAAGAAGGACAATTTACTTTATCTGCGGGCGATTTGAAGGGGTGGACGAAAGGTTTATTGCTTATTACAATGCGATTGAAATTAATCTTGGAAAATTTGTTTTATTTGGCGGGGAAGTTGCAGTGATGACAATGCTTGAGGCGATTATCCGCTTACTTCCTGATGTTTTGGGAAATGCGGAAACGAAACTTGAAGAAAGCTATGCGATTGGCG
>CAZFPN010000078.1:0-4929 GCA_964521015.1 uncultured Rickettsiales bacterium
AAGTCTCTCGCTAAGCCTTCCATTTCAAGGGTTTCACTTACTTCTGTATCAAGTACAACAAGTAAATCGCTCCCAATACTTTCATAATTTTGCCCTTCAAAAGTTGGCACTAGTTTTAATGTGAAATCTTCGCTTGAAAGAATTTCTTGTCCTGCTAAAATTGAACCATTTGCAAGTTTTTTCCAAGTTCCTGTTTTCACGGATTTAAGGATTTCTGGCATTTTGCTACCAAATTTTTTGCCGACTTTATCAAAGGAAATATCAAGTTTTACCTTTGTTTCTGTTGTAAAATTTGGGTCAAAGATAATTTTCTTAACATTTGCCTCTTCTAAAATGAACTTTTTAAATTTTTCAAAATGAAGGGCTTCTTCCCCGATGATTGTCAGTTTTGCAAGTGGCAACCTTGCCCTTAAATTGAATTTTTTTCTAATACTTAAAACGGCACTGCAAATTTGTCTTACTGCATCCATTTTGTTGACTAAATCTTCTTCTGGCGAAAAAAAGTTGATAGGGTAATTCTGAATGTGAACTGATTTCATATTATAAATATTATTTGAAAAAGAAATTTTTGTTTGCGATGTCTTCTATTGTTGTGGAATTAAGGTATGTCAAAAGGTAAGATGTCATGTTATTCCATAATTCGTGAGAGTTGCACTTTGAACTTGAAAATTTATGGCAAGATGGCTTTTCTTCCAATGCACATTTTGTGATTTGAAAGTTTTCACCAACTGCTTCAAGCACTTCGCGCAACTTAATTTGTGATGTAGGTTTTGCAAATTCATAGCCACCACCAGGCCCTTTTGTTGATTTTACAATTCCTGCCTTTTTTAGCATAGAAAAAAGCTGTTCCAAGTAATAAACACTAAGCTCCTGCCTTTCGGACATATTCTTAATTGAAACGATTTTGGTTTGCTTTGCCTCTTCATGCATATCAAGAATTGCCATAATTGTGTATCTTCCTTTTGTTGTCAAAAACATAACTATCAAAATTACAATAATATAGATGTATAAAATTTAACATATTAAAAAGCAAGTTTTTTAGTCAAATTATTTTTTAGAGTGCCATAAAAATTTTTGAATAAAGAACTCTTCTTTTAATTCTTAATAATTGGCATTTTAATTTATTGCAATTTTGACTAACACCACATCATCCCACTTCTATTGTTATAGATGAGTATTAAAAAAATTCCTTGATTTTGTTTTTGCAAATCTTTATAATAGGTTTAATAAATTTTATAAAAATGTCATCAAGAGTGGTTGTTGCAATGTCTGGAGGAGTTGATTCTTCCGTTGTCGCAGGGATTTTAAAAGAACAAGGATACGAAGTTATAGGTGTCACTTTGCAACTTTACGATTATGGAAATTCTGTTAAGACTTCTTCCAAAACTTGCTGCGCTTCCAAAGATATTCTTGATGCACAAAAAGTTGCTGAAAAGCTTCGAATTAAGCACTATACACTAAATTATGAAAGTGTATTTAAAAAAGAAGTAATGGAAGATTTTGCAAACAGTTATATTCAAGGTTTCACCCCCGTTCCTTGCGTTAGATGCAACCAAACTGTGAAATTTAGAGACCTTTACGAAATTGCAAAAAAACTTGATGCGAAATTTCTTGCAACAGGACATTATGTCAGGAAAATAAAAGACGAACTTCACATTGGGGCAGATGTAAAAAAAGACCAAAGCTATTTTCTTTTCCAAACCAATTACGAGCAAATTCAATTTTTGGAATTTCCGCTTGGAAATATGACAAAAGAAGAAACAAGGAATATTGCAAGAAAATATGGGCTTGAACTTGCGGAAAAGGCTGACAGTCAAGATATTTGCTTTGTTCCAAATGGTGATTATGCAAATGTTGTGAAACAAATTAAGGGCGATGACATTTTTAAAACAGGCGATATTATTGATGTTAAAACAGGCAATGTAATTGGTAAGCATGATGGAATAATTAATTATACAATCGGTCAAAGAAGGCGAATTTCCGTTCCAAGTCAAGTGCCACTTTATGTCATTAAAATTGATGCTGAAAAAAATAAGATTTTTGTTGGAACCGAGGAATTTTTATTCAGAAGAACCTGCTTGATTGAAGAATTTAATCTAACTTTAAAAGATGCAAGCTTGATTGATTTTGAAAATTTAACTGCCAAAGTGCGCTCTTCTGGGGCATTAATTCCTTGCGAACTTGACTTAGAAAAGAACATTGCAATCATGAAAGAGCCAACGAAAATGCTTGCTCCGGGGCAGGCTGCTGTGTTTTATAACGATACAAAGATGATTGGTGGAGGTTTTATAAAAAAAATACTTGACTAGTAAAATTTCCTGTTTTAAATACTTAATTAGATAAACTTTTATTTTTATTTATGTTTTCAAAATTAAGGGCTTTCCTTTTTTTAACTTTAACTGGCTTGTCAGTTTTGTTTGCAAGTGCAAATGCAACCACAACATCTAACACTGATGTAACTTCTATAGATGGAGCAATGTGTAATGCTTACAAAATATTCAATGGCCCCCTTGGTAAGGTTTTTGCAGTTTTTGCAATTGTTGCCCTTGGTGTTGGTTTCTTCCTTGGAAAGGTAAGCTGGGGAACTGCCATAGCTGTTGCCCTTGGTATCGGTGCGATATTTGGTGCTCCAGCCCTTGTAAACAATATAACTGGTGGAAACGCGGTATGTGACACTAACACACCATCAAGTGGAAGTTAATATCTTTGTCTGAAAAATTGTTGGTTTTTGATTATCTAAAATTACACTTATTAAAATTATGCTTCCCCTTCTGTTTCGGTTATCATATCTCCATCAAACTTATTAAGTTGTTGTTTTATTAGATTACAGATTTCCGCTTCTATTTCAGGGTGTTCTTTTATAAATGTTTTCGCATTTTCTCTACCTTGCCCAAGCCTTGTATCTTTGAAGGAAAACCAAGTGCCTGATTTTTCAATTATTCCAAGCTTTATACCAAGGTCTATCATTTCGCCGTGCTTAGAAATTCCTTCTCCGTAAATTATTTCTAAATCAACAACTTTGAAAGGGGGGGAGACTTTGTTTTTCACAGTCTTAATTCTTGCGACAATTCCGTAAGCTTCATCATTTTTCTTTAGTGTTTCCACTCTTTTTACCTCAATTCTTACAGAAGAGTAAAACTTTAAGGCATTTCCACCTGTTGTTGTTTCTTGAGGGCCATATCCCATTCCACCAATTTTTGCACGAAGTTGGTTGATGAAAATTACAACACATTTTGTTTTGGAAACTATCCCTGTTAATTTTCTCAAGGCCTTACTCATTAATCTTGCTTGCACACCCATTTGTTGGTCTTCCATTTCGCCGTCTATTTCAACTTTTGGTACTAGTGCCGCAACGGAATCCAGCACTACAACATCAACTGCACCAGAACGCACTAATGTTTCAATTATATCAAGAGCTTGTTCTGCATAATCTGGCTGAGAAATTAAAAGGTCGTTCACATTTACACCTAATTTTTTTGCATATGCTATATCAAAAGCATGTTCAACATCAATAAAAGCACACTTAGAACCTTCAATTTTTTGAGCAGCCGCTATCATATGAATTGTAAGGGTTGTTTTTCCTGAACTTTCGTGTCCGTAAATTTCAATGATACGCCCCCTCGGAATTCCGCCCACACCAAGAGCTTTATCTAGCGTGAAAAAACCAGTTGGAATAACATCAAGTTCCATATCTGCAGATGCGGCCTGAAGTGTCATAATTGTTCCCTTCCCGCAGGATTTTTCAATGCTTGCAATCGCAGCTTGAAGAGCCTTTTCTTTTTGTTCTTTTTGTATCATCAATTCTTTTGAAACTGCATCTTTAGACATAATTTTTTATATTAGATTTTATCTCTTGACCTAAATCATAAATGTTTTTAAGTCAAGATTTTTTTAGAGAATTAATCATTATTTTTGATGTCATCCAGTATTTCTTTTTTTATTCTATCCTCAATTAGCTTTAAGCCATAAAAAGAAAAATGGTTAAAATCTGCATAGTAAGAACCTTTGGTTGTTCCTACGGGGCAGTAATCTTTACCGCAAACTAAATCTCTCACACTTATGATTTTAAAATTTGGATTATTTTTGTATTTTAAAAACAAATTATCAAATCTTTCAAAACGAGATAAAAAATCTTTTGCTTTGGCAGAATATTTTAATAAATTTTGATTGTTGAGCTTTCCCTGTTTTATTAAAGAATTATAAATATCTGGTGCTTGTTTGGGATGAGTAACGACATCATAAACAAGATAAACTTTTTTATCGCTATTTAAAAATAAATCTATACTCCGAACAAGCTCAGCATCAAATGTAGACTGGGGAAATATATGCTGTAAATCAGTATTTATTAAAATAATAATATTCTTGATGTTGCTTTCCAAGATATATTTAAGATTAGTTTTTGCAAATTCAATACTTGCTTGAAAATTCGTCACATCAATATTTTGCTTTAAAAAATTCTTTTCCATTTCATAAATTTTTGCTTGTGTTTCTTCGGTAAAGAGGAATAGAGGATACATTCCCCCAAAGCTAAAATACTCCCCCGCCATTCCATATTCCTTAAATATAGGAATTATTGTAGGAACCATACTATTTCCTGTTACAATAAACTTTGGTTTTTCATTAGCATCTCCTATTCTGCCAATATCTTGTATTACACCATTTATAATTCTAGGTCTATTAGATGGCTCTTTATTGTTTGTTAAATTCCACACAAAACTCGCCTTCAACTCCTCACTCATCTCAAACCTATGCGGAAAGCCCTTGTTCTTTTTTGTGATAACATTTGCAATGTGGAAGAGTGCTATAAAGAAGGCAAAAGCTATTAGTATATGTTTATATTTTATCTTATCCTTGTTTCTAAATAGGTTTTCTACAAACTTCCAAGTGAAGTAAGCTATTATAAATGTAAGTATGCTCCAAAATATCCAT
>CAZFPN010000079.1:0-4917 GCA_964521015.1 uncultured Rickettsiales bacterium
TTCATAATTGAATTGAAAGATGGCGACACATTTGATACAAAAAAGGTTTCAGGTGAAATCGCAAGCTTACAAGAATTTGCCAATAAATTTAAATTAAAATTCCCTGATTTTGATGTTTTTCCTAAATTTTGCTCTTTCAATGCAACGGAAAAGAAAAAAATTATTTATGGAGTAAAAAATAAAATAACAGAAGAAATGGCAATGACTGGTGAAGAATTCTGCTTACTGCTTGGAATTTCATACCAAAACATCATCAATCAACGTAAAAATTTTGCACCAACGAATTTGAAATACTTTGTGCAAGAATTAATTAAAATACCCGCAATTAAAGAATTAATATGAAAGATTTTACAGAATATCTCAACAAAAGAAACAAAATGGATGGCAGAGTTTTGTTAAGCATTATACCCAATAACACGATTAAACTTGCTTTTTTTGACCCTCAATATAGGGGTCTGATGGATAAAATGAAATACGGCAACGAAGGGGCAAGGCAAAAGCAAAGGGCATTGCTTCCGCAAATGTCTGAGGAAGTTATCAGGGAATTTATTCTTGAAATTGATAGAGTTTTAATGCCTTCCGCGCATTTGATGCTTTGGGTTGATAAATTCCACTTGGCAGAAGGGGTGAACCCTTGGGTTTTGAACACGAAACTGAATTTAGTTGATGTTATAACATGGGATAAAGGCAAGATAGGAATGGGCTACAGGACTAGAAGAAAGGCGGAATATTTGGTTGTTTTTCAAAAATCCCCCAAAAAAGCAAAAGAGGCTTGGACGGCAAGAGACATACCTGATGTATGGCTTGAAAAAATTAAGCCCAATCATCCACATTCAAAGCCGATTCAATTGCAATCAGCCCTTATAAATGCGACAACAAAGCAAGGGGACATAATTTTAGACCCTGCCTCAGGGGGATTTTCCGTTTTTTCCGCCTGTCAAGCACTAGGAAGAGACTTCATTGACTCTGATTTACTTGCAAACGAAATTTTGGTTTGATTATTTTCTTTTTACGAACAATACTTCGCAATTTGCACTTCTTGCTATATCTTTAATTTCAGCATTTGAAAGGTCTTCGCCTTCTACAACGGCTATTTCAAGCTCTCTGTCGCCAAATGCTTCAAAATCTGGCTTTACAAAATCAACTTTTTTACTCGCTCTAAAAGCGGAGACTACTTTTTCTTCTTTGCAGTTTTTATCTAAATCAATTTCAATTTTACCATAGTAATATCTTGCGTTTGCAAAATTAAGTGAGAAAAATGCAATCATATAGGCAGTAACTATTATTTTCATAAATAAAAATTATTAATTGACCTTTAATTGTAAAACATTACAATCTGCTTGTCAAATATTTTTTTTCAGTGTTAGAAAATAATTCATTTTATCGCTTGAAATAAAGGAAAAGCTTTGTAAAAGCGGGTTGTAAGTAAAGCCTGTTAAATCTTTTGTTTCGCATTCTTTTAAACAACTTTCAATTGCAGTCGGTGAGATGAATTTTTCGCTTTCGTGAGTGCCTTTTGGTATGATTTTTAGCAAATCTTCGGCAATAAATTTCACAAAAAAATCTGCTAGTATTGTTTTGTTGATTGTTGAAATAATCATAATTCCCCCATTTTTAAGCTTACTTTCTGCGGTTTTAAGGAAAAATTCTTGGCTTTCAACATGCTCTATCACATCCATAATTAAAATTACATCAAAATTTTCGTCTTCCAGTGTTTCAAGGGGAATATTCAGGAAGTTAGCGGTTAAACCCTCTTCCTTTGCTTTTTCTAATGCGATTTTAAACAATTCTTCACTTGGCTCAATCGCTGTTAAATTTGCTTTAAGACGAATTAGCGGAAGACTTAAAATACCCCCTCCAGAGCCAATTTCAAGCACCTTTTTACCTTCAATAAAAGTCTGATTTAAGATATATTTCAGGCGCATTTTGTTCATTTTATGCAAAAGAGCAGATTCGTTTGAATTTTCGTTCCACCAGTTTTTTGCCATCTTTCCGAATTTGGAAATTTCCTTAAAATCAATGGTTGATTTCATATTTTTCTAAATATTTCCTTCTATGTAATGCAAAGTTTTTTAAAATTCAAATGTTTTTTCTTGACTAGTTAAAAATGATAAATTAAAATACTTTATATACTTTGTTTAAAAATGCTTACTTTTGACTTTAACAACATTTTGGAAATTCAAAAATCAACCCTTCAAAACACCGCTGAAAAGCTTGAAGATGGGGAAATTTTGTTCTTCCCTAACTTGAAATTTGAATTAAAAAAAGCAGAGGAAAGGTTCTTAAGCCCAGATGCCTTAAATTTGAAAGTTAAAAGCATTAAATATGACCCTAAAACACAAAGAGTTTGGGGGGTGGAAGAAGATGAAATCAAGGTGCAAATGCAAGATTTAATCGGCAGATATTCAACTTTTGCAACTTCTCTAATTGAAGCGATTTTACCTGAATATAAAGGCAAATTTTCAGTTGGCAACACAAGTTTTCGCCCCGTTGAAGCATCAGGTAGAAAGCAAAGCAAAAGGCACGACGACACAAGGCTTCATATAGATTCATTTCCTTCTCGCCCAACCGCTGGAAAAAGGCTTTTAAGGGTTTTTGCAAATGTAAATTTGGAAGGAAAGCCACGAATTTGGAACTCTGGTGAAACTTTTGAAGAAGTTGCTAAAAGATTTTTACCTCAAATTTCAACCCCTCTTCCGCTTTTAAGGAATTTAATGCAGATGCTTAAAATCACAAAATCTTTTAGAACCGAATATGACCATTACATGCTGAATTTGCACGATAAAATGAAGCTTGACGAAGAATATCAAAAATCCGTCAAAAAAGATTTGCTAGAATTCACCGCTGGCTCTGTTTGGGTTTGTTTTAGCGATAAAGTGTCTCATGCAGCAATTTCAGGAAGGGGCTTGCTTGAGCAGACAATATATTTAAACCCTAAAGATGTTGCATTTCCTGAAAAGTCCCCTCTTTATATTTTACAGAAAATGTTAAATAAAAAACTGGTATGAAAAAGTATGGAAAGTTAAAAAAAACAAGATATTACATTGAATACATTTTTGTAAGGCTAATATTTTGGGTCTTTAGCAAAACACAAATCTCCACTGCATCAAATTTTTGCGGTCGTTTGGGAAAAGGGTTGACAAAAATAATTTGCAAAATCAACGGAAGGCATAAAATGGCAATTAAAAACCTCGGGCTTTGCTTTCCTTCAAAAACTGCCCTACAAAAAGAACAAATTATGGATAAATTCTACGAAAATGTTGGTCGTTTTTTTGGGGAATATATCACTCAAGAACAGATGACATCAAATTGGATGAAGCAAAATGTTGAAATTATTGGTGAAGATATTTTTGAAAAATATGCAGAAAAAGGCTTTTTTGGTATTACGGGGCATTTTAGCAACTGGGAACTTATTCATAAATATATTGATAGTAAAGGGCATAAACTGAATATAATTTATAGAAAGCAAAATAACGAACTGATAGAGCAAGCATTTATAGATAAAAGACCTGTCAACCAGATTCCAAAAGGTAGTGATTCAATGAAGCAATTAATGGGTCTCATAAAGGGTAAGAAAATTGTCGGCATTTTGATAGACCAAAGAGATAACTTCGGTGAAAAATTCCCTTTCTTCAACAGACCAGCAAGAACAGGCGTCGCAATTCAAAGGCTTTCTTTGAAATATGATTATAAAATGATATGCACGAAGGTTTTAAGAAGAAGGGACGACCCGAATAAATTCAAGATAATCTTTTATGAACCGCTAAAAATTGAAGAAACGGGCGACCTTAAAAAAGACACAAAGCTTTTAACGCAAGCCACTCTTGATATGCTTGAAAGTTGGATAAAAGAAGACCCAGAGCAATGGTTTTGGATTTATGATAGATGGAAATGAAAAAATTTAGATATTTAACAGAATTTCTTTTTGCATTTATTTTCTTGAAATTTTTGCAACTTTTACCTTTAAAAACTTCATCTAATATAGGTGGCTTTTTAGGGAAAAATTTGCTTTTCATAGCAGGATTTTTTACAGGAGATAACAAAAAAGGCTTAAGGCAAATTGGCATTGTGTTTTCTGAAATAAATAAATCAACAAAAAATCAACGAAAGGTGGTTTAAAGAAAATGTTGCAATAGAAAACGGAGAATACTTCCTTGAAATGGCTCAAAAAGGGGCATTTATGATGACAGCACATTTTGGAAATTGGGAAATTGCACAAAGATTTTTAGTCTTACATAAAATGGATTTGAATGTAATTTACAACCCAATTACGAATAATTATATAAATAGTTTATATTTAAAACAAAGAAGCATCACTCAACTTCCAAAAGGTACAAATGCAATGAAGCAGTTAATTGAGCTAATCAAAGCGAAAAAAAACATAGGTGTAGTTGCCGACCAAAGGGATAAAGCTGGCGAAATTATGAAATTTTTTAATCACGATGCAAGAACAAGCACGGCAATTCAAAGGCTTGCAGTAAAGTATGATTACCCAATTTTTGCAGTAAAATGCGAAAGAAGAAAAGACGATGAAAATAAGTTCGTGATGACCATTTACAAAATGTTTGAAACACAAGAAAAACTTCCAGAAAAAGCCATTAAAGACTTAACAGCTCAAAATTTAGCACTGACAGAAAAGTGGATAAGGGCAAGCCCAGAAAATTGGTTATTGTGGTTTTATTCAAGGTGGAGAATTCACTTTTGAATTAGATTTTAAATTATAAATCTTCAAGAATTAGATTTTTACACTAAATCTTCAAGTGTAAAAAACCCATTTTCCTTTATCTGCACACAACCTTTAGTGCCATAAAAAATTGCCCCTTTTGCGAAAATATTTTTGTTAAATGCTTCGTGTCCAAGCCAAATTCTTTCGTCCTCATTTGCAAAAGAAACTTCGTGAAAGCCAAAAACTGACCC
>CAZFPN010000080.1:0-4895 GCA_964521015.1 uncultured Rickettsiales bacterium
TTCCCCACTGTCTCCAAGATAGACTCGGTGAAATTGGATTTGCCGTGAAGATACGGTATACCCGCGGCTAGACGGAAAGACCCTATGAACCTTTACTATAACTTTGCATTGGCTCAAAAGTAAGGATGTGTAGGATAGGTGGGAGACTATGAAGCAGAGGCGCTAGCTTTTGTGGAGTCAACCTTGAAATACCACCCTTCCTT
This sequence comes from uncultured Rickettsiales bacterium, assembly GCA_964521015.1. Lineage (GTDB taxonomy): Bacteria > Pseudomonadota > Alphaproteobacteria > Rickettsiales > Deianiraeaceae > CAZFPN01. The sequence goes on from CAZFPN010000080.1 coordinate 204, forward strand.
CCTTTTGATTCTAACCATGCTTGCTAAATGGCGAGATGGGACATTGCATGGTGGGTAGTTTGACTGGGGCGGTCGCCTCCCAAAGTGTAACGGAGGTGCACAATGGTAGGCTCAGGTGGGATAGAAATCCACCTTTTGAGTGTAATGGCATAAGCCTGCCTGACTGCGAGTCTGACAAGACGAGCAGAGAAGAAATTCGGTCATAGTGATCTGGTGGTTCTGTGAGGAAGGGCCATCACTCAACGGATAAAAGGTACTCTAGGGATAACAGGCTGATAGCGTCCGAGAGTTCACATCGACGACGCTGTTTGGCACCTCGATGTCGGCTGTTCGCCGGTTAAAGTGGTACGTGAGCTGGGTTCAGAACGTTGTGAGACAGTTCGGTTCCTATCTACCGTGGGCGTTGGAAATTTGAGAGGATCTGCTCTTAGTACGAGAGGACCGGAGTGGACATACCTCTAGTGTATCAGTTGTCACGCCAGTGGCATTGCTGAGTAGCCAAGTATGGAAAAGATAAGCACTGAAAGCATCTAAGTGTGAAACTTGCCTCAAGATTAGATTTCCCCATTAGAGTCGTGGTAGACCACCACGTTGATAGGTCAGGTGTGTAAGCACAGCAATGTGTTCAGCTAACTGATACTAATAACTCGATTGAATTAAATAGTTCTTTGTTTTTGCATGCAGAGCAAAGTTAATACTTCACGCAAATTTTGATTTGCCTTTATTTTTCAAACTTACTAAAAGTAATTCTAGTAAGTACCGCTATTGATAGCATCATGGAAACACCGGATCCCATTCCGAACTCAATGGTGAAACTTGATAGCGCCGATGATACTGCTTCTGTTGATGTTGCGGGAAAGTAGGTTTGGCGGTACTTGTTAGAATTATTTACTCTCATTTCTCTTTAGTCAGAATTTTATAGAATATGCAGATTAAAATTAACTCAAATAACTAAAATTTCTGACATATTATAAAATCCCCAAAATTGGAAACATCCTGAACAAAATAATGTTATCTTAATTTAACATTCTTTCAGCTTCATTATAAAAATTATATTTATAGGAATTGAAAATATCAAAACGATGACAAAAAACACATTAAAGAAAAATCAATTATTTTCTTAATTTTTTTGTGTCCAAATTTATTATTACAGGTTTGTTAGTTTTGTGCAAGATAATTTTGTCAAATTATAAGAAAGAAATTATAAGAAAGAATGCATGGAAAGCATATGATGAAGACGAATTGTAAATTTCAAATTCAAAAATAGAAAGATTTTTAAGGGGTGGAATTGATGTTATTATGGAGGGCGAATATTAGGCTAAAGAAATTTATTACATAAAATAAAGAAATAATTTTTTATCAAATGAATATTTGAACAACTAAACGAAGAGCCAAATTCCATTATTGAAAAATTCGCTTTAGCCCAAGATTTCAATTTGTAAGTATTATGGCTTTTAGTATATTTTTTTTAACTTAAAAAAGTTCACAAATATCAATTATAAATAAGCTATTAAGCATTTAGTTTTTCAAAAAGCCGTATTTATAAACCCCTAAGGCAACCTCGCCTGCTAGTGCATTTTGTGCTTTTAAAAACTCTTTTCTAAGCTCGCCGTAGGTTATGTTTTTGCTTTCCTTCAAGGTTTTGCAAACTTCCCACCAGCTTGCACGAGGGTTGCCAAATTCGCCGTTATATAGCCTGTAGATTTTTCTTGCCACTGACAAAACACCTTCTGCTTCTTCTGTGAAGGTTTTGCCCTTTAAAAGAAGGTTGTATATCTCCAAGTTTCTTTCTTCTCCGTTTGCACCGATTTGAGAATTAGGGAAAAGCTCCCAATTTGTGTAGTTTTTTTCAAAAAGAGCAAAGACTATGCAGTTGTTTATGAAGTTTGTGTCTTTTTCGTATTCATACTCCATAGTGTTTTCAGTGAAAATATCTTCTACAAAAATGCCTTTATCATCTTGCCACACTTTAGTGGGGGAGGTGAATTGGTCTCTGTCATTTAGCCAGCTAGCAGGGATGCAGAGGCGAACTGAAAAATAAATTAGACATTGCACGATGTTTGAGATAGTTACTTTGTTACTATGGTCGCATTTATTGAGATATAGAGCTATATCATTTTGATTTTGAAAATCATTTCCATGTTTTGTTATAAAGCATAATGTATCTTCTTTGCTACCGTTGTTTGTTTTAAACCAACTATTTATCAATTCTTTAGTTGTAAAATTATAAACCCTTTTGCTCCCCACCTTTTGCCCTAATTTAGTTTCTAAAATATCAAACTCTAAGCTTTCAGGGAAGCTATCCTTTAAACTGCAATCCCAAATTTGAAAGCTGATGGGAAAGCTCCCTTTTACATTTTCAAAAGTGTTTGCAGGGCAGATAAACCCTCCCATAAATTTTGCCTTGAAGAAGCTTCTAAACCCTTCAAAATTTGCACCCGCACAATTTTTTAAAGTAGAGAAAGAGCCTATTTTACAAGCACCAATTTCCTTATATATCCTAAAGTAAAACTGGGCAAAAAGCTCATTACTTGCCTTGCCTAAGCCTTCTTTTATCATTTCTTCTTTAATCTTACTGCCTGTTGCCCCTTTTCTTGCATCTCCTGTGCCTTTAACCTGCTTGTTGTTGCTTGCCTCCAAGTAAGGGGGATTGATGTAAATTATCAACTTCTCGGGGCTTTCCTTAATCACCTTCCATAATGTGTTTGGCAGTTTTCCGCCTTCGCTTACTGGCTTCCAGTCGTCATTTAAAAAGTCAAATTGAAATTTAATTGCATCTGGCATTAGTTTGATGTGCTTTATAATTTTTAAGTCCCCTTCATCTAGAGTGGACATAAAAACCTTTTCTTGATTTACAAGCCCTGCCTCTAGGTTGCCCGTTCCGCAGGCACAATCCCAGATATAGCAATCATCTTGCCAGTTTTCGCCAAAGGCTTTTGCGAGGTAATCCTTGCTTTTTTCCGCCCAAATTTGAGGGGTGAAAAATGCTCCTTTCTCCTCCCTTATGTTGTTTTCTTGGAGTAAGTCCCTCCTTTGAAGGATGTATTCTTGATATTCCTCTTTTGGGGGGCGGTTGTATTTGCTCCAGAAGTTGTTGTATGCTTTTTGGTCTTTAATTTCAATTTCTTCAAAGAATGTTTTGTTTGCAACTTCGTGCCTTTTTCTGTATGTGTATTCTTTGTAGACAACCACTAGCTTTTCTGCTATTGACTTGCTTCCGTCTGTCATTAAATCTGCTAAGTAGCAGTCCCCTTTTGTTATCCCTTCAATTTCTTGTATGTTGCTTCCCACTTCTTCCAGCCATTTTTGATAAACTGCGATGAAGTTGTTTTTTGTGATTTCCCCTTTGGAGAGGCTCCCTTTTGCCTCAATTTCCTTGAACTTAAGCCCTAATTCAGGGAGGGAGAAGGTTTGAACTTCTTTTAGTAAAAACTTAATTCTTTCAACTGTTTTTTTGTCTATTTTTGAGGGGGTTTGGTTCCAGTTTATATCGGTGTGAAGGAAGACATCCTGCACTTGGAAGTTTTCTATAATCGCTCCCTTAGTGCTGTTAAAACAGGCAAAATAAAGTGGAAGCTCTCTATACCCTTTAACTTTGTGAGCGGTGAAGATGGCTTGAGAGAGCATTTCGTAAATATCCTCGCTTTTTTGCTTGGTTTCTATCCAGATATAATTTAGCTTGATGTCTACTCTATCTTCATCTAAAGTATATTTTTTAATGCCCCATTCGGTTAGTTTTTTAACCTTGAAGTCGTTTTCATTAATTGGCATTTTATTACATATGAATTACTCTGCCGAAAGCATCAAGAACTGATTCGTGCATCATTTCACTTAAAGAAGGGTGAGGGAAGATTGTTGAAATGAAGTCTTCTTCCACGGCTTCCATCTGTTTGCCAATTAAGAAGGTGGAAATCATTTCCGTAACTTCCGCCCCTATTAGGTGGACACCTAAAAGCTCGCCTGTTTTCGCATCAAAAATAGTTTTTACAAGACCTTCCGTTTCGCCAGATGCGATTGATTTACCATTTCCTGCTGGTGCAAAACGACCGATTTTAAGTTTGTATCCCATTTCTAAAGCCTTTGCTTCGGTTAAACCAACAGACGCAATTTGCGGACGAGTGTAAGTGCAACCCGGAATGTTAAGGCGGTTTAATTTGTGAACCTTTTTGCCATCGTATTTACCTTCAAGAGATGCAATTTTCTCTGATGCTATCATACCCTCGTGAGAAGCTTTATGTGCGAGCCAAGGTCCTTGAGTTACATCCCCAATTGCAAAGATGTTTGAGGTTGAGGTTTTGCAGTAATCGTCAATCTTTATAAGATTTTTCTCATCAAGGCTGACACCTGCTTTTTCAAGCCCTATATTCTCCGTATTTGGCAAAACTCCAACTGCCATGATTAGCTTTTCTGCCTCAATTTCCTTACCGCTATATTTAACTTTTACGGACTTAGCGGTTTTGGAGAGGCTTTCAAGTTTTATTCCTATTTCAATTTTAATGCCTTGTTTTTCAAAGGATTTGTGAGCTAGTTTGCTTATTTCTGCGTCCTCTGCTGGAAGAATTCGCTCCGCTCCTTCAAGAATTGTAACTTGAGTTCCTAGATTTGCATAAAAGTTTGCAAACTCACAGCCAATCGCCCCACTTCCAACCACGATTAGGGATTTAGGGAGAGATTTTGCAACCATTGCTTCAC
>CAZFPN010000081.1:0-4841 GCA_964521015.1 uncultured Rickettsiales bacterium
GAATTTCTTGCTCTTCAATTGAGGAAACTTCTGACACACCTGTTTCAGGGTCAATATCAAAAATTACCATTCTAAATTTTATATAAAAAGGTGCTGTATAGCTAAGCGACCTAGTTACAGCTTCTTCTACGGTATACTTTGACCTTCCAAATCTTGAAGATATGTATTCTATGGAAACACGACCGAAAGAATCGGAAATTGGAAATAATTTTCTTAAAGTTTTATCCAATAAAGATTTTTCCGTATTGATGTTTTCAAGTTTATCATACACATTGCCATCTTTTTCATATTCTTCTTTGTTTTCTTCAGAAAAAAGCAAAGATTTATATGAATTTTTTTGTATTTCTAGTAAGTCAGAAAGGTTAAAATTTGCAGATAGCTTTTTACCAAGGGTTATCCTAAAGGACATAGCACATTAAATATATCGAAAAAGAAGTTTGTTATACATAAAGTAAAGTTAAATAAACATTATTTAACTTCAACTTTACCGCCAGCCGCCTCAATAGAAGCTTTGATTTTGTCAGCATCTTCTTTAGAAACTCCTTCTTTAATAGGTTTAGGAGCACCTTCAACAAGAGCTTTAGATTCAGCAAGACCAAGACCTGTAATTTCTTTTACTGCCTTAATTACATTAATTTTGTTCGCACCAGCATCAGCAAGAATTACATCAAAAGATGTTTTTGCTTCAGCAACAGGAGCGGCGGCACCTGCCACAACAGCAACAGGAGCGGCGGCAGAAACTCCCCATGCTTCTTCTAGTTGTTTTACAAGCTCAGCAAGTTCAACAACGGTTAATTTAGAAAGTGATTCTTTAATGTTTGTAAAGTCTGTCATAAAAAAATATATTTGTTAATTATTCATTATTATTTGTTTTTTCTCCAAGTGATTTTGAATGCTCCGAAAGAACACGGACAAATTTGCTGTGAACTCCAAGCAATGTTGAAAGAAACATTGAGCGTAGAACTGGCATAGAAGGGACTTTTGCAAGCTTTTTAATATATTCCTTACTAAGAACTGTTTGATTTTCTGCACCAATTATCACGGAGTACCCTTTTTCTTCGTATTTTTCAAGCAATTTTGCGGTCTCAATAGGCTCGTTTGTAAAAACTGTTAAGACTTGTTTTGAAAAACTTGTTGAAAGCTCTTCAAGCCCTACACCTTTTGCAACAATTTTGCTAAGAGTATTTTTTGCCACAACACACTCGGCATTGTTTTTCCTCATCTCTGTTCTAAAATTTAGAGTATCAGAGGCATTAACTGCATTCATTTGAACCAAAAACACAAACTGATTGCTTTTATACATTTCGTTTAGTGAATTGATAAAATCTTGCTTTTCCTGTCTTGTCATATGCAAAAAATTAATTTATATTTTCAAGAGAAACCTTAATACCAACCCCCATAGTGGAAGAAAGAGCTATACTTAAAATGTAGTTCCCTTTTGTTGTTACAGGTTTTGCAAGTTTAACGGCAGATAAAATCGTATTGATGTTTTCCTCAAGTTTTGAAGCCTCAAAGCTTAATTTACCGACACCAAGGTTGATGTTTCCTTGTTTATCACTCCTGAATTCAACACGACCCATAGCAAGTTCTTTTAAGATTTTGGTTAAATCTTTGGTAACAGTTCCAAGTTTTGGGTTTGGCATTAATCCACGTGGACCAAGTATTTTAGCAACAGGACCAAGTTTTGGCATTACATCAGGGGTTGCAACACAAGTGTCAAAATCAACTTTTCCCGCTTTAACTTCTTCAACTGTAATAACTTCGGCACCAAGCGATTTAGCAATTGCAATATCTTCACCTTCGGCGAAAACACCAATTTTCACTTTTTTACCAGTTCCGTTAGGAAGAACCACAGAACCTTTAACAGTTTCGTTTTTTTGAGTGTTGATACCTGTTTTGATTGCGATTTCAAAAGTTTCATCAAATTTAACTTTGCATTTTTCTGCATAGTTTTTTGTTAAAATTGCAACTGCATCAGAAATGCTATAAAGCTTATTTTCTTCAACAAGTGTGTGCATTAACTTTTTTCTTTTAGAAATTTTAGCCATATCTTTCAAATTAATTCAACACTTTTTCGTCATCTTCAACATCAATACCGATGGAGATGGCAGTTCCTGCAAGTGTTTTAATTGCAGCTTCAACAGATGCAGCGGACATATCTTGCATTTTTACTTGTGCAATTTCACGCAATTTGGAAGTTTTGATTTTCCCAACTGATGTTTTCCCTGCTTCTTTTGAACCACTTGTAAGACCAATTGCCTTCTTAATTAAATAAGATGCGGGAGGAGTTTTTACTTCAAGAGTAAAGCTTTTGTCCGAATAATAGGTAATGATTACAGGAACAGGCCCTTCCATTTTTGCTGTTAAAGCATTGAATTGCTTACAGAATTCCATAATGTTAAGACCTTTTTGTCCCAAAGCTGGACCGATAGGGGGAGCCGGATTTGCCTTCCCTGCCTGAACCACAAGCTTAAAGGACCCAACCAATTTTTTAGGACCAGATGTAGAGGCTTTCATAGTTTTTTTATATTTAGTTTATTTTTTCAGCATCGTCAAATGCAACAGTAAGCTGGGTTTCCTTCTTGAAAACAAGAATGGAAAGGGTTAGAAGCTTTTTTTGTTTTTCCACAGCAAGAACCGTGCCTTTGAATTCGTTAAATGAGCCAGACTTGATTTTTACAACATCGCCAATTGCAAATGTCTGCCCTTCTATATTTGATTGATGGACTTCGGAAATTTTTCCTATCATTCTTTGATATTCTGTTTCGGGAATAAGTTTTGGACCGCTTTTTCCATCAGTTAAAAACGAATATACTTTTGGTATGCTAAGAACGACATCTTTTGTTCTATCATTCATTACCATTTTAATGAATATGTAGCCTGGGTAAAGCTTTTTGTCTCTTGTTTTTTTGCCAGATTTAACCTGCACAACTGGGGAATAAATTTCTTCAAAGCACAGAGTTAAGTTCACAGATTCGGCATTTAGCTTAATTTGATGGATTATACCATCTTCCGCACCAGAAACAACCTTGATGGCAAACCAGCCCTTTTTTCCTAAATTTGCTATATTTTCCATTATAAATAAAATAAAACTTCCCCTGAAAAGTATAATTAAGTAGATATGTATAAACACTTCATTTCAAATGTCAATTATTTTTTTCACTTTTTTTTAAAAATATTTTTTAATCAACAAAAATGAAATAGAAATGGCTATTTTTTTATTAAATCAAAAATTCCTATTAATGTTTTTAGTTCGGATGTCGTAAGATTTGCATGAGAAAATATATTAGCAATGTTAACCATCATCCCTTCTCTTTTTTCAGGCACTTTGAAGTAATTTGCATCATCTAATTTGCCATTTAAGAACTTTACTAAATAATCAATTTCACTGGCCGATGCAAGCTTTCTTAAGCCCCTTTCCGCCATTTTAAAATCACTTCCATTTAAGTGTTTGTAAGTTAGATAGCAAATTAAGCCGACACTCATTCCGAGGTTAATTGATGGATATTCTTTATTTGCCTCAATTTCAACCATTTTGTAAGCAAGAGTTATATCTTTATTTGCAAGACCGCTAGATTCCCTGCCAAATAAAAACGCACTTTTTTCTTCGCTTGCACAAATTTCTTCTATGGCAGTTTTCGGAATGATGACTTCCTTGGCAATTTCTCTTCTTCTTGCACTTAAAGCATAAATTCGTGAAATATCTGTTGTTGCCTCTTCAATTGAATTAAAAACTTTTGCATTTTGAATAATTTCCGCACCACCTTTTGCAACCGCTTCAGCCTTTTCCATAAACGAAGAAAGAGAAAAATTTTCGTTGTTTTCTTGTGCTTTCCATTCATCTTCTTCCATTTGCCCTGGAAGAACAAGCCTTAATTCGTTAAAGCCGAAATTCTTCATACTACGGGCGGAAAAACCAACATTTTCAGCCATCTGCGGGCGATGAAGAATAACTATCATAATGTTTCTAAAGTTAATAAAGGGTCGTATCCATCCGCAAGCTCTTCTGGCTCTTCTTCTTCCATACTAATTGCACCCGTTGCTGTCATCACTTTTTCGCCCTTTTCAAGGTTGATAATTCTAACACCTTGAGAGTTCTTTCCTATAATAGAAACATCTTTTGCTTTACATCTAATAACCTTTCCTGTGCTGGAAGAAAGAATTACATCGCTTTCATTGCTTGCCCCAAAGCGTGCCACAACTTTACCATTCCTTTCCGTGGTTAAAATATTGATGACACCTTTCGTTCCCCTGCCTGAAATTCTGTATTCGTGGGTTGAAGTTCTTTTTCCATAACCATTTTCCGTGATTGTTAGCAGGAATTCTTCGTCATCAGCCCATTTTCTAATTGTTTGAATATCAAGGTTGATTTTTCTTTCAAGAGAAGAGATTTTTTCTTCAAGTTCTTTATTGTCAAGGGTTTTAATTAAAATTCGCAATTCAAGAGGAATGTTTAAATATTCTTCCCTTACGGCTATGTCTTTTTCTGCTCCGTTGATTATTGTAATTGAAACAACGTTATCACCTTTTTCTAAATCCATACCAATCACCCCGCTTGAGGAACGGCTTTTTATAACACGCATCGCTTCAATTCCAAACCTTACCGCTTTCCCTCCAGAAGATGCAAGTAAAATGTGCTCATCGTTTTTTGCAAGCCTTACACCAACTAAATTATCACCATCTTCAAGACCAATTGCAATTTTACCATTGCTTGGAATTGAAGAAAATTCATCAATAGAAGACCTTCTTACAAGACCATTTGATGTTGCAAAAATTAAATTTAAGTTTTCCCAATCGTCTTTATTTTCAGGAAGAACAAGGAAATTTGTAATAGTTTCCCC
>CAZFPN010000082.1:0-4775 GCA_964521015.1 uncultured Rickettsiales bacterium
CCTTCCTTTGCGTAACCTATATTTTCTTTTAAGCTAGTATGGAAAAGCATGATATCTTGCGGGATAAGCGAGATATTCCTTCTAAGGCTATCCGATGTTACATCATAAATACTTTGCCCGTTTATTAAAATATCACCCCCTTTAGGGCTTGAAGCACCTTCAGCCCCTTCCCTTTCCCAGTATTCATAATTTGTAATAGCATAATTTTTTAAAAGCAGGTTAATTAAAGTTGTTTTTCCTGCACCGGAAGTTCCAACAAGCCCAACTTTCTGCCCCCTTTCAATTTGCAAGTTTAGCCTATCAAACACCTTTTTGCCTTCATATGCAAAGCTTATGTTTTTAAATTCTATAAAGTTTTTCATAAATTATATTTTGAGTTCTATTGCTGTTTTTTTATCTAGTTTATCAGGTTCTACAAGCATTATGGAGAAGGAAGTTTTAAAGCTTGCCATTTCTTGCATAAAAAAGCTTACTGCATTTATTAGCGTCCACGCATTATAAACAAAAAGGTAAGATGTGGAAGTTAAAAAGGCAATATCGCCCCCCGTGATAAGATTTTTTGAATGTAGATCTAAAACATAAAAAATAAGAAAAATCATAAAAAACCAAACGCATAGCATTCCAAGACAAGTATACCAAAAATCTACCTTATACCATTTTAGCCTTTCTGGTTTTTCATAATTATTGTAGTAATTTATAACCTTTTCCATTTCCCTTTTTTTACTTGCAAAAGCAAAAACACTGAAAATATTACTGATGGAATCACTTATAAGCCCCAAAATTTTATGCTTTGCCTCCTCCTTGTTTGCAGTATAAAGCATAAGCTTTTTATTAAAATAAAAGGCTAAGCCCCCAAGGCATAATGTAAAAACCATTGCAACAATAAAAATGTAAAAGTTTATAAACCCGAGTGCAATCCCTGTAAAAATAAAAGTAAAAAGTGGAGTGGCAAGTGAAAACTCGATATTTCTTTGAAAGTTCACAAAGCCATCTAAAATTCCTTTTATTTTACTCATTATAACGCCGGCACTTGTATCTGTAAAAAATTTATAAGAATAAGTTTGCACCCTTGCAAAAACTTTAAATATTATCTTTTCCCAAAGGTGCGGGTATATCTTCCATGCTCCAAGGTTGTGAAGCCTCCAGCATAATTCATGTATTATATTGCAAGCAATAAACAAAAACACGCCGTAATGCACAGCTTTCCCTAAAGTTAGCGCATCAATAATAATTTTTATTGAGTAGTTATAAATAACAGGGTATAACGAATGCACAATAGGTGCTTGAATCATGCATAAATACCACCATTTATAGGGTTTTAAAAGTGGATAGAACAATTTAAAAATCTCTTTCATATATATATATTTAAGCAAATTGATATTTTTAAGTATGAAACATTAAATGCAAAAGTCAAGCTCAATAAACAGGATTCAAAATTATGATTCAAGGGATTTTTAAAAAAGCATTATTCTTAAGAATGCTATAAACTATATCGCAAAATCAAAGAACATTTTCTCGCTCATGGTTTTGGAAATTTCAGGGTAAAAAGTTCTAAAGGCAGAAATCTCGGGGAGCCATTTAGGGCTTTCACCTTCTTTTGTTATCCTTTTTGCATTGGTTATAACCTTTGCCTCTTTAAGCCTTGTTATTTCATCTGGTGCTAGAATTGTGTTGTAGTAGATTTCCTCCCGCTTTTCCTCCTCTCTTTTCTGCCCACCTTCTAGTATGCACTCCTTATAGGGGAAGTTTAAAACTACATCCCCAAAGTGTTTTAGGGGCCTTTCTGTGTAGCTTTCGCTTAATGCTATTGCTCTGAATTTTGTGTAGCTTTCTTTAAATAAAGCCTTTTGACGCAGGAAGGTTAAAAACTTTTGCGAATTGAAAACAAGGGCTTCTTCTATCTTTTCAAAGAAGTGGTCTCGTGTTAGCTGGCTTTTTAAGAGATAGGGGATAAAGTCTGTTTTATGCTCCAATGTTTCAAGCTCTAGCAGGTTTTTGTTTAATGTGCCATCTGTGTTGATGTATTTTGTGCCTTCAAAAAGGGTTATGATTTCATTTAATATGTTCTGCATAAATTTTCTAATTTAGGTTTTATAGTTGTGTTCCAAGTGTTTTGAATATCGTGTTTGCTTGCATAAAGAATTTTACTCCTAACTTCATTTTTAAAAATTTCTATTCCACTTACTTCTTTATATTTTATTATGCTTTCTGATGTTGCAATACAGACGGCAAAAGCTTCCAATGCACTTTTTACATAAAAATTGCTACTTTTAGAGTTTATCTCTTCATTCATTTTTAAAAATATTTCGTATAAGGAATTGCAGACTGTATGCAAAAACATATTTTTACAGATGTCAATTTTTTTTGAATGTTCTTCTATTTTGAGAAACTTGTATATATCAATAAAAAATATTCTTTCTTCGCTTTTCATATCTTGAAATGGTGAAAAAACAATATAGCATCTATCTTCTCTTTCAAAATTTTTAAATTCATCATTGTTTTTAAAGAAGTAAAAATCAAGCCTAAAGGTATCTTCAAATCCAAGCATTTCCCCTCCTTTATCATTTTCAATATGAAGGTTTTTTAAGCTTTCCAACTCTTGTTTCAATATCTTTAAGCCATTTTTTAACATTTTCACTAAAATTTTAAAATCAAAATCATAATAAGGCTTTGGGGTAGTTAAAATTTCTATATTATCGCAAGCATTACAGGAAAATTTGTTGTTAGAAAATTCAAGCATTTCACCTTCACAGAAAGAACATTGAAACGATTTTAAAAATCCCGAATGGATAATTAAATCAGACTCAATTTTATAAGGTATTTTTAGGGGCTTAGAAGATGTATAAGCTTCTTTATGAATTTCTTGTAAAACCTCTTTCATATTTCATTTTTTCTTAACAAGTTCCTTATTTTTATTCCCATTTCATCATTTCCAAGACTTATATCATTTTTTGAATTTATGGAAAAGAATTTATAATAATTATTACTTCCATAAATACAGGTGAAAAATACTTTTTCAGCCGTCCACCTTTCTCCTTCAATAATTTCTGTATTATTAAGCTTTTTTGTCAATCCGTGCTTTATTATAATATCATACATTCCTTCGTTTGTTTTTTTATTTTTAAGTGCGGGTGTAAAAGGGTGGTTTTCGTTTTGATTTTCTAGAATAATTCTATTTACAAATAAGGCTTTTATTTCAGATTCAATCATTTTAGGGAATGGATTTGTATTCTTTAATATATCGAGATAAATTTTTTGAATATCATAGCTTGCTTGAAAATTATTGCTTACACTATCTTCTTTTAAATTTACTTTAAAAAATGCCTCTTGCATAGCTTTGGAAAATCTTTTTCCACTCCCTGTATGCATTTTGAAAGATTTTTCTCCTTGATTAAGGATAAAAATAATTGATTTATTAGGTAATGTACTTTGTGTTGTCAGTTTTTTATTCTCCCAACTTTCAGTTGTAAAAACACTATCAGGCATATCGACATTAATCCACAATTCATTCTTATATTCAAAATGCTTAATATTACAAACATCAATTTTATTAAACTTTTGCAGAACTTCAATTATTTTCCCCTTCAATTTCTGTAAATTTTTTATTATTTCCTCATAAGTAATTTTTGTTTTTAAATTATAAATTTCAAACCAAGCACTGTCCTTATATTCTTTACTTTCAATAATTTGGCAAAATTCTTCAAACAATTCCCTATCTAATATTTTAAATTTTATTATTTTATCATATGAATTATTGTATTTGGAAATTTCTTTAAGTATATCTTGATATGGAAATAATAAATTTGTTAAAACATCTTCAATGTCATTAAAATACCTTGCCTTTGCAAGTTTTGAAACCTTGATAAAAAATTCTATATCTTGTGGATTTAGTAAGTTTATTGTATCTTCAGAGTTTAAGGTTTTTGATTTTAAATGCTTTTCCAATTCTATAAATTTTTCTAAAGAAAGATAATCTCCCAAGACTTCTTTACTTGCTAGTTTAAAAACTTCTACAACATACTTTAAAGACATACTCTAATCAAACAAATCACTATGCGTTCCCGTGGCTTCCAAAATCACAAAATCGTCTTGGATTCTGTAAAGCAAAAGCCAATCAGGTTCAATATGCAAGTCTCTCAAGCCTTTTTTATCCCCTTTTAACGGGTGGTCTTTGAATTTTGCAGGCAATTTTTCGCCTTTTGCAAGTAAATAAACAACCTCTTTTAACTTATCTAAATTCTTTCCCCGTTTAGACATCAATTCTACTTCCCTATTAAAGCGATTTGTTCGTTTAATTTCCTTCATTTTACACCATCTAAATATTTTGCAAAATCATCAAATGAAGTTGTTATCATCTCTTCAGGGTGCTTTCTTGACTGTGCTATCACCTTTTTGGTTTTTTTATTTAGTTTGTGTTCATACCCGTGTTCGCATAATTCTTTTTTAAATTTAGAAAGAATTTCATCAGTTATAAGCTCTCTTAAAGTAGTGTGCCTTTTTACAGCTTCCGATTTTATAGCAGTGTGAAGCTCTTTAGGTATGGTAATTATAAGTTTTGCTTCTCCGCTCTGTGCCATATAATTATATAAAAGTTTATATAATTATATTTAGAAATATATAACTTGTCAAGCTTTTTTGTTTGAAAGTATTGCCTTTGTTGCCGTTTCAACCGCATTTCTTACAGGGTCTAAATCAAGCCTCGCATAAATGGCAGTTGAGCTTTGTGATTTATGTCCAAGTGATTTACCAATGACTTGAAGACTTGCACCCGTTTT
>CAZFPN010000083.1:0-4725 GCA_964521015.1 uncultured Rickettsiales bacterium
CTTCAAAACTGCCGTTTCTTCAAACAAAGGCAGGTAAGAACGGATGAATTCTTCCTTCCCTTCGTATTTAGCGGTGAAGATTTTTTCTTCAAAGGGCAGGGCTTGCAGGCTTTGCTGGTTTATCAAAAATGCCTGTTCTTTGTGGGAAACAAGCCTGATTAAGTTCTTTTCCGACCTTTTCCCAACACGCGATTGCAATTTTTGAAAGGCATAGTCCAAATTCCTTCCAAGCCTGATGGCGCTTAGGATTTCAAAGAATTCGCTATCTTCCTTTTGCCTTTGGTTGGCGGTGAGGAGGACGGTTTCAAAATCGGCCTCTTTCCAAGAAGAACAATTGAGGCACAGCCCGTCTTCTTCGTAATTTTTGATGATGGGGGGAAGTTGTAAAAAATCTCCAAATAAAAGCATCACGATGCCACCGAAGGGTTCATCGCTTAGGCGCACGGCTTTTAAGATTTTATCAAGCAAATTCAGGAACTTCGCCGAAAGCATTGAAATTTCGTCAATAGCAAGGTATTTGCAGTTCAAAAGCCTCTTTTCGGTTTTTTTATCTTTTGAGATTTTATACAAGATTTTTTCAAGGCTATCAGTCCCAATTCCAAGTTTTGCGAAGGAATGAATTGTCATTCCGCCGATGTTTAAAGAAGCAACCCCAGTGGAAGCTGTCAGGGAAAGTGCCTTGCCGAGCTTTTCTTTCAGCCTCATAAGTAGGTAGCTTTTGCCAGAACCAGCCCCGCCAGTGATGAAAACATTTTGCCTGCGTTCTATTTTGTTGATTACTTTTTCAAGGGGCGTCATCTCGTTGATATTTTTTTCATGACACGATACCTAATTAAGCTTGCAAAAAGGTTGATAGACCCAACGATTATAAGCAGGATGAAGATGCTTCCAAAGGCTTTTTCCATAAAGGATTCATCGGGGTTTGTCACCCATAAATAAATTTGTGTTGCGATGGTTGTTGCTGGGTCGCTAAAGCGTGTAGGGGGGGATTGTATAAAGCTTGCCATTCCCACTAAAATCAAGGGTGTTGCCTCGTTTATTCCGCGCGAAAGGGTGAGTAAAATTCCTGTTAAAATTCGTGGAAAGGAATAAGGTACGCAGACACGAAAAACCGTTTGAACTTCGGTTAAACCAAGTGCTTTTGCGGAAAATTTGATGTGAGAAGGCACACTGCGAAGGGCATCGCTTGTCACGATTATGACGATTGGCAGTGTTAAAAGCCCCAAAATCAACCCCCCTAAAAGGCTTGAAGAACGTGGAATGAAGAGGATGTTAATTAAGAAGTTTATGCCGAAAATTCCGTATATAATCGGCGGAATGCTTGCAAGATTGCTGATGTTTAGCATTATTATGTTTTGCAAAGTTTTGTTTTTGGAAAATTCTGTTAGGTAAATTCCTGTTGCAATTCCGATGACACTTGCGAAGGAAATGAAGATGAAAACAACCATTAAGGTGCCTTTTATCGCCCCTTTGAGACCTGCGCTATCTTGCGCTGAAGAATCTGTGTTTTTTAGTATGATAAAAGAACTTCTAACCTTGATAAGCCCATTTTCTTTAAGGGTTTTTATGGTTTCGTTCCACTTTTTGTTATAGCTTTCCTTGTTTTTGTAATAAGACCCAAAATTCCCTTTGACATCAAGCCAAACGGGGGTTAATTCTTCATTGAATTTTGTAATTAAAGCCTTATTTTTAGTGGAATTTGAAAGTATGGGAGCGACGATTTCCATTGTCTCTAGCGAATCAACCTTTATTTTCACTGCCAAAAACACACCGATTCCAGACTTTATAATCAAAAATAAAAAAAATGAGACTATAAAAAGGTAAAAAAATGTAGTCAAACGGCACGAAACCTTGAATATATTTTCTTTTAAAGTCCTTCTTTTTACTAATTGAGAGCTTGTTTCTTTAAGCATTATAATAAAAATATTACAAACCTTAATAAAACGAATTTTTGAAAATGTCAAATATTTTTTTAATTGTTGGACGATTAATTGTTGGACGATTGAAGTTCAAGACGACCTGAAGGGTTCATTTGTTTACGTGGAAGTTAATTCGCTTTAAAAGTTCTTTTGCAAGCTTGCCATCGCTGTTTTTATCGTCTTTGTAAATGGCGGAAAGGGGGGAAGAGGCAAGGTGGGACATTCCCGCTTTTATGTATTCCTGTTTTACAACTTCGTCTTTTACACTGATGCTTGTTTCTATCATTGCGTTTAATAGATGGTAAAGATGACTGAAATAGACATATTCCTTGTGAGCTTCCCTTTGCCTGCGAGAGATAAACGTAAGACCGACCCAAAAGACGACGACCCAAGGAATGCGGTAAGTTATTGAAGGAATTAGTGTTGCTTTTGAGAAGTTGAAGCCACTGCAATCTAGCCACAAATTTGCAAGAAATAGAAATATAATTCCACCACCAAGCCAACACCACTTTAATTTAGTATAATATTTATCTTGATTTTCAGCCTTCTCTCCAATCGGTTTAAATTCTTTGATGATTTTTGATTGACTGCTTTCTGTTAATTTGCCTTCCAAGTCCTTTTTCTCATTTTCCAAGTTTTGCCTACCCTCTTTGAGCTTTTGGTTTTCACTTTCTAGCTCCCTCATTCTTATTTTATCAAAAAACCTTTCCGCTTCTTCTTTGTCGTAAAATTTCTTGAATGAGGCAAGTGCTTCCCAGTAACTCTTTTGCTTCATTATTGCTGGAAAATCCCACCGATTTTCTAAAATACTCTGAATTTTATTTTCTTCTATATAATAAATTATATCGTATAAATCGTAGGAAAACTCATCTTCAGGTGTTTCACTTTTTTCTGCTTCTTCCACATATTTCAAAACCTTTGCTTTGCAATCTTTTAAAGCATTGATATATTCATTTATAAATAAGTCTTCATTTTCTTTCCATTTAGAATTAATTAATCCTTCATTAAAACGACTAGAGCTATATAGTATTTCTTTTACCTTTGTTAAATCTCTCTCTAATTTTTCTATCTTTTCATTAATATTATCTAAAAAATATTCCTTTAATTCGGGTAAATATTTCTTAAATTCCTTTTTAAATGCAAGACATTTCTCATCAAAAAATTCACATCCTATTTTAAACAAATTTTCTATAGCTTTTATAGATTTTGCATCATCTTTTAAGTATTTTTTTACTTCCTCTAGAAGACCTTCTCTCAAGTTAATTCTGTATTTACTTTTTAGATTAACAGAAGCATTTGATATCTCTTTATATTGTTCTTCATTTTGTTTAAGCAAGTAAATGAATTCTTCAAATATTTCTTTCTCTTTATCATTATAATCACCTCGAAATGCAGACTCCCCAGTTCTCAAATACTCTAAAACAATATCAAAATCTCTTACAAAACGTTCTAAACAATAATATTCATCGATAAAGTTTTCAGCCGTATATTTCTTCTCCTCAATCATAAAAATAAAATCTATATAAAAAAGAAGTTAAAGGGGTGGGGGCTAAAATGCAAGCTTTTTTTGAAATTTTATAATAGCGATTTATGTTCGTTACACTTTAAACAACCTTGCCTTAAATAAGTTGCATTCGTCTTATGAAACCATCTTACGAATTGCTTCTAAATCCCTGTTGCGAATTCCTCTGTTGCCTTGCCATATCATCATTTTTCGTGATATGAGGAACTAATTCTTCCAATTGCGATTGATATTTTTCTTGGCAGACTTCAAGGGAAAGTGTTTGTAAAGATTTTGGATTTTCGAGAAGAAGCTTTTTCAATTCATCGTTATTTTGTATTTCTTCTTGCAATAACGGATTTTTCTTACATTTTTTATTTATCCATTGTTTCAATCCAAACGACATACCAGTTATTTTTTCTAAAGGGATGAAGTTTTTATCTTGTTTGCATTCTTCATAAAATGCAGGAGTGTGAGGAGGGTTTTGCTTTGGTCTGGCTTGACAAATTACGCGACAATTTTTATATTCCTTGGCAGTTTCATTTTTGACTTTCACTTCAACCCAATCAAGGACATTTTCATTGTAAGGCCAAACATGCATTTTTTAATATTTCCACCCTATTTAATGCTCTAACAGAAAGCCTAATGGTTGCATAATAACCATTTTCTGCAATTTTTTTTGGAATAAAATCTTTGCTATCAAGGACTTTTTCCAATTTTGGAATTTTCGTTAGAACAACATCTGGAATATTATCTGCATCATCAAGATTTCTTTTCATATTAATGAAATAAGTTTTTGGCAATTATACAACATAAAAAATTATTTATCAAGTAAATTTAAATAACTTGCCATTTTCCTGCGAAGCCATCTTGCCTTAAATCGCCATAACAAATTTCCCTTAAATTTTCCTTGCAAATTATCAAAACTCACTTTATAACAAGATTATTTTACAAATTTATGGGGACAAAAAACATTAGGAATTTTTCTATCATCGCGCATATAGACCACGGAAAATCAACACTTTCAGATAGGCTAATTCAAACCACTGGGGCGGTGGAAGAAAGGGAAATGACAAACCAAATTCTTGACTCTATGGATATTGAAAAGGAAAGGGGAATTACGATTAAGTCGCAAACCGTCCGCCTTAAATATCGCGCGAAAGACGGAGAGGAATACATTTTAAACCTGATGGATACGCCCGGTCACGTTGATTTTTCTTACGAGGTTTCAAGGTGTCTTGCTGCGTGCGAGGGGTCTATTTTAGTGGTTGATGCTTCTCAAGGGGTGGAAGCTCAAACTCTTGC
>CAZFPN010000084.1:0-4595 GCA_964521015.1 uncultured Rickettsiales bacterium
TCATCTGTGCGTACATTTCCTCTTCTTTTTTGGCTTCCACGTGGTCTTTTTGTTCTTTCGCGTGGCGGTATCTACGAGTTTTACCAATCGCTTCAAGCCCAGCAGTGTCAACCAAAATCACCTGCCTTCCAGCAATTTCCGTTTTGACTTCCTTTCTATCTCTCGTTACCCCCGGTTCATTGCTTGTGATGGCAAATTTCTTGCGTGCAAGCATGTTTAAAAGGGTTGATTTTCCAACGTTCGTTTTCCCAACAATAGCAATTTGAAATGGCATTTTTCTATATTTTTTTCTAATTAATAATGAAGATTGAAAATAAAATCAAGTCTTTTTTTCACAATCTTGCAAAATAAATACAATCTTGCAAAATAATAAAATTAGCAACCATTTTTCCCAGTTTTGTAATTAATCGCCCCTGCCTTAATTAAAGCCTCTTGAATTTCAACAAAATTTCTTTCGCAAGCAAGACTAAGCGGATTGTGCTTCCAGTAAGGCGTGTGAAGGTTTATGTCCGCCCCTTGTTTTATCAGCTCTTTCACGATTTCCACCCTGTTATTTGAAGTTGCAATTATCATCAAGTTTTCGCCCTGAGTATCATTTTTTTGGTCGTTTAAATCATAACCTTTGAAAAGTGGAAGTAAAAAACGGAAAACATCACCATTATGCCCGAGAGTAGCTGATTTAAGCACATTCCAAACATCCGCTTTATCAGTTGCATTCAAGTTCGCCCCCTTTGAAACCAAATATTCCACAATGTCAAGATAGCCAATAAAAGCCGCCCATCCAAGCGCAGTTTGATTTAAAGATGCAGTATCAATCGCCTCTATATCCTGCCCAGAAGCGACCATTTTCTTGATGGTTTTCAAGTCTCCCTTTTTTACAGCATCAAACCAAAGGGCATCTTTCCCTGTTGAAGGGTTATAGAAAATTCTGTGTTTAAGCCTGTTTGGACCCGCAATTTCCTGCATTTGCACAAGAGTATAACGATAGCCTTTTTTCGTGTATTCGTCTTCTTGTTTTTTCGCATAAACACAAGTGAAAACCGTAAATAGCATAATCATCAAAAATTTCTTCATATTTTAAGTAAAATTTCACTTAAAATGAATTCAAAATTTTAAATGTCAAGTTTTTTTTCGTTTTTTTCCGCTAAAAATTTTTTTAAATCGCACTCTCTTCTCCACGTGCGGGGGTTTTCAATAGCAAATTCAATTTTTTTCAGCACCCAATTAGGGTTTAAGCCAGCATAACCACACACTTTTACGAAGTTGGCATTTTTTTCGTTTAGCCATTCTCTCGCTGTTTTTTTTGCCAAGATTTCTGAGGCTCTTTTAGAAGTTGACATTAAATCAAGTACAGCCTGCATAATCACCGCCTTCCAAACCGCCATTTCGGGATTTTTGACATAATGACCAGATTTCTTTTCCTTACTTTCTTTTGCACTTTTCAAGCTAATAACTTTAGCTTTTTGAGGCGTTTTTATAACAACCATACCAAAAAATTCTTCTCTTTTTAGCGCTCTTTTCATAAATGTAAATATAAATTCAATTTGTTATTATGATTGTTTTTTTATAGTAGTAAGCAAAAAATTATAATTTTTAAAAAAAAAATGTAAAAAAAGAAGATTTTCTAAAATTTAATTTGAAAAATACAACATAAAGATTTAAAATTAATAAAATAAATGACATTTTGCTTGACAAATAAAAGTTATAATTAATTTTCTAAAAAATGATTTTTTTTTATTCATTATGCCACTTTTTAACAATGCAAAAATTCACTCAAAAGTTGATGTTAACAATATTAACAATATAAAGATTTCAAGAAAATCTAGAGGGTCAGCAAAAGGAAAAATTCTTGATTACTCAATTAAAGAAATTAATTCCAAGGCTTTAATTAAAGATGCCCCCCTTGTTTCAGTTGCACGAAATATAGTAAAACTTCCCCAAAACACAAATTATTACGAAGTTGCAATAGCCGATTTGATGGAAAAACTAGGTCTTCGCGCGGTTAAAAAAATTCCCTTTACAGAGTTTGAAGAAAATCCAAACGAAAGATACGTTGCTTCTCTTTGGGAAGAGGGGCTTAAAAATTATGCAAGTGGAATGCTTTGGAAGGGGAAAATATCTAGCGTTGTTTCTGCATTTCTGCCAGTTCAAAGCAAGGTTTCTTACTGGGTTAAGCTTTATAAATCTGCTGAAAATCCAAACCAAAAAGAACTTTATAAAATGTGTGCCTGCCTTGTTGCTTCTGGAATGACCGACCTTAAAATCGGCGATAACATCAAAGAAGATGAAGAAGGAAGACCAATTGCAGTTGACACAGGCTTTCAAGTTTTTACCGCCAAAGTTCTAAATTATACAGAAAAAGACTGGCAAGAATGTATTAATATTTTAAAAAATAACGAAGATAAAGAAGTGCAAAAATGGGGCGAGGAAATTCAAAAATTCAAAAATTTCTGCCTAGAATATGTTGAAAAAAAGCCTAATATCAGGCACGAAGTGAATTTAAGCAAATTTAACGAAATGCCAGAAGAACATCTCCTAAAACTTCCACAAAAAACACGCAATTCAATTAAGATAAGCCAAAAGGAAAGGGGACTTGAAACCACAAAACTTTAAAAACAATTAGCATTTAGATAAATGTTGGCAAATATCATTAAATATCATTAAATACCATTAAAATAACGAAAAAACTAACAATTTTATGAAAAACAACATCAATCGTTTCCATTCTACCGCTGTAGCGAAATTAAGAAATCAAATTGAAGAAGAAGGGTATATTACAAAAGATAAGCAAGGTCAAGCATTTGGCTTTATTGCTAGAAATAACGATAAACAAGCTCTCATCAAAACTAATTCGCATTTAGAATTTATGCTAAGGCTAAGTTGCGATAAGCTAAACTCAATCGAAATTCTAATTGAAGACTTCATAAGGCAAAAAGTGGGTGAAAAGTATGTTGCTCCAAAAATTTTAAACACGCAACACGAAGATATAGCAAGCAAGAATAATTCATTTCTCATTGCAGAATGGAAAGAAGGTTTGACAGTAGATAACTTCCTATTAACCGAAAATGACAATCTAGGTGATTTAGAGGGGGAAAATTTATACGAATATTATGCGGAAGGAAACATAAATTCCTATCTAAACACAAGCGATGAAAGTAAAAAAGCCTTTTACAAAATGACAGCCCTTTTAATTGCAGTTGGAATGACAGACCTTCAGTTAGGCACCAACATCAAAAAAGATAAAGAAGATAATTATATCTTAATTGATGGTGGATTTTTTGATGGATTTGATGAAAAAACAATTAAAATGATGGAAAATCACCCAAATCAAGAAATCAAAACTTGGGCAAAAGATCTAAGGGAATTTGAAAAATATCACAACGAAATACATTCACAAAAAGAACACTATGCAGAAAATTTCACACACAAAGTGAATTTAAGCAAATTTGATGAAATTCCACAGGAAAACTTAATGCAATCGCTAGAAAAGGTGAAAGATGCAAAAC
This sequence comes from uncultured Rickettsiales bacterium, assembly GCA_964521015.1. Taxonomy (GTDB): domain Bacteria; phylum Pseudomonadota; class Alphaproteobacteria; order Rickettsiales; family Deianiraeaceae; genus CAZFPN01. Next base: position 3,507 of record CAZFPN010000084.1, read on the forward strand.
CATTAAATTCCAAGGGCTTTGGAATAACCATATCTTAAAGGTTTTAAGGTGAATTGCAAACGAATTAAACATATATGCCGAATTAAACATCTTATAAAAAAAATTTCAAAAACTTCTTTACAAAATAAAAAAAGCAATTTATATCAATCGTAAATGCAAAAAAAGGTTATGAACTATTCCATTAAAATTGATGATACAATTCTTAAAAAACACAAGATAAACAGCGAAGAATATGGCAAAATAAAGGCTCTCATCGGGCGTGAACCAAACCTCGTTGAACTTGGCATATTTTCCGCTATGTGGAGCGAGCATTGTTCTTACAAAACCACAAGAATCCACCTTAAAAAAATGCACACAACAGGCAAACAAGTCATTTGCGGGCCAGGTGAAAATGCAGGAATAGTTGATGGGGGGGATGGCGACGCCCTTGTTTTCAAAATGGAAAGCCACAATCACCCTTCATTCATTGAACCATTCAACGGTGCAGCAACAGGTGTCGGGGGCATTTTGAGGGATGTATTCACCATGGGTGCAAGACCAATCGCAACCCTGAACTCACTTAGATTTGGCGATTATTCCCTTCCAAAAACAAAGGAATTGCTTAAAGGCGTCGTTTCAGGAATCGGTTTTTACGGAAATTGCGTAGGTGTGCCAACTCTGGGGGGGGAATGCACTTTTGACGAAAGCTACAACACAAACAACCTGACAAATGCGATGGCAGTGGGGCTTGCAAAAGCTGATAAAATCTTCTATTCCGCTGCAAACAAAGTCGGGGGAAAAGTCCTTTATTTCGGCAGTGAAACAGGGAAAGACGGCATTCACGGAGCCTCAATGTCTTCCGATAGCTTTGATGCAAATGCGAAGGCGAACAAGCCAACAGTTCAAATTGGCGACCCATTCGTTGAAAAACTGCTAATTGAAGCCACTCTTGAGCTTATGTCTTCAAACTGTGTGCTTTCAATTCAAGATATGGGCGCCGCAGGGCTTACCTGTTCTTGTGCGGAAATGGCAGGGAAGGGCGATAACGGAATTGAAATTGATGTTGCACTTGTGCCACTGCGCGATAAAAACACGAATGCCTACGAAATT
>CAZFPN010000085.1:0-4474 GCA_964521015.1 uncultured Rickettsiales bacterium
AACAAAAATGGCTTCAAATGCTGGTGTCAAAGGCTTTTTGGTCGTTTCACCTTACTACAACAAAGCAAACCAAGAAGGGCTTGTTTTACATTTCACGAAAATCGCCCAAAGTACTGATTTACCAATCATTCTTTATAATGTTCCTTCGCGTACAGGGGTTGATATAGCGGACGAAACAACCGCCAAACTTCACGAAATTCAAAACATTATTGGGCTTAAAGATGCAACTGGAAACCTTGCAAGAGTCCCTTCCATTCGTGCGAAAATAGGTTATGATTTCCTCTTACTTTCAGGTGAAGATGCTACAGCTTTAGCCTTCAATGCAAGCGGAGGAGACGGTGTTATTTCTGTCGTTTCAAACATCGCACCAGACATTTCGGGCGAATTGCAAGAACTTTCGCTTAAATACGAAAATTTCCCAAAAGCCTTCATTTTGCAAGAAAAAATCTTCAAAATCGCAAGTGTTTTATTTAAAGATGTGAACCCAATTCCAGTGAAATTTGCAATGTATAAAATGGGGCTTTGCCCTTTGGAATACAGGCTTCCCCTTTGCGAACCTTCAAATGTTTTAAAAGAAGAAATAACCAATATTTTAAAGCTATGTTGAAAGTGATTTTAATGGTTTTTGCTCTTGTTTTAAGTGCTTGCTCTGGGGAAAAGTACGATATATCAAAAGCGATAAACATTCTTCCAGAAAGAAATGAGGCTTTTTTTCAGGCTCCCGAACTTGCAAAAATTAATATTTTTGTTGAAGGAAATGCTTATAAAGGGCTTTTAAATAAAAGAAAAATCGCAAAACTTAAGAGCTTAAATTCAAATTTTGAAATTTCTGATGATGCAATTTTTTACATAACTTCTTCGCGAAAATTAGTCAAAATAAATGGCGACGAAAGGCTTGAAGTTTCCTTCAAAAATGCATTGTCTAAAAAGAAAAATTCAACTCAAAATTTGCTTGCAGTAAACGGTCAAATAGCCATCATTACAACTTTTAATGGAGATATTCTTGCCTTTAATACAGAAAATTTAACCCTAATGTGGAAGCAAAAAATTGATGATGTCATCAGCCTCAAACCCTTCATTTACAAGGACGAAGTTATCATCGCAACTTCCGCAGGAGCGATTCATGTTTTTGATGGATTTACAGGTGAAAAAAAGCTTGAAATAGAAAAAGTGGAAGACCCCTTGGGAATGAATTTTAACACGATTTCAAACCTAAAACCACTGCCAATTTACCCTGCAAATATCTTCATTTCTTACTATAGAAACGACCTACTTTTTTTTGATATTGCAACGAAAGTTAAGCTCCATTCCGCTCCACTTATTGTGGGAAATCTTGAATTTGCAAAAATCACGAGTGACCCAATTTTTTATGACCAATTCGTTTTCACTTCAACATCTTATAACATATCAGCGACTTCCCTTGTCAACGGCTTAAAAGCTTGGGGTATAAATGGAAATTTCACAAGCAATATAGTTTCTTCTGGTGGTTTTGTTTTTGCCTTTGAAGCGAATTCCCAAAATATCATCGCATTTTCAGCTAAAACGGGCGATATTAAATGGAAAACCGAACTCAAACTTCCCAAAAAAACAAGCAAAATTTGGCTTACAACCTTCGTCCCTAATGCTATTATTGCCATTGACGAAAAAGGAAATTTGACAAAATTAAACATTTCAAATGGCAAGATTTTTGAAGATGCAAATCCTCACAAATTCTTCAGTCCAAAATTCAATTATGCCTTGATTTCAGGTAAGATATATTACACAGACGGAAGCGATAACTTAAATATTTTAGAATGAAAGCCTTTAGTCAAAAATTCAACATCATACTGGAAAAACACAGGAAGCTTGAAGGACTGCTTTCTTCCGAAATTAAAGACCAAAACGAATTTGTGAAAATCTCAAAAGAATATTCCGAACTAAAGCCGATTGTAGAAGAAATTGAAAAATACAACCTTATAAATGAAGAAATCTCATCTCTTAAGGAAATGCTGACCTCTGATGATAAAGAAATAGTCGCACTTGCTTCCGAAGAGTTGCCAGAAAAGGAAAAGTCCTTGAAAAATGCCGAATATAATGTTAAAGTCGCTTTACTTCCAAAAGATGAAGACGACGAACGAAATGCCATTCTTGAGATTCGCGCAGGAACAGGAGGGGACGAGGCAGCTTTGTTTGCAGGGGTTTTGTTTAGGATGTATAATAAATTTGCAGAAAATAAATCTTGGAAAAGCGAGGTTTTAAGTGTTTCTTACAATGATATTGGTGGAATTAAGGAAATCATCAGTGTTATTGCGGGCAAGGGGGTTTTTGCAAATTTAAAGTTTGAAAGTGGAGTTCACAGGGTGCAAAGAGTTCCTGAAACCGAAACAAATGGCAGAATTCACACAAGCGCGGCCACCGTTGCTGTTTTGCCAGAACTTGAAGAAATTGACCTAAAAATTGATGAAAAAGACTTAAAAATTGAAACGACGCGTGCAAGCGGGGCAGGGGGGCAACATGTCAACACGACTGATAGTGCAATTAGAATAGTTCACATTCCAACAGGCATTGTGGTGAGCCAGCAGGACGAAAGGTCTCAAGGCAGGAATAGGGAAAAAGCAATGAAAATTTTAAGGTCTCGTCTTTACGAATACGAAAAAGAAAAAAGAGATACGGCTAGGGCGAAAGAACGTAAAGAGCAGGTTGGAACGGGCGATAGAAGTGAGCGAATTAGAACTTATAACTACCCGCAAAACCGCATTACGGACCATAGAATTAACTTAACCATACACAAAATCAAGGAAATCACCGAAGAGGGAAGGCTTGAATTTATCGTGGAAGAGTTGACAAAAGAAGACATAGCATTAAAACTTGCTAGTCAAATAACAAAAAATTAATTATTATTTTTATGAGGTTTTTTATTTTCGTTTTATCATTATTTTTTATAAGTAAGTTCGCTTTTGGGGCAATTGACATAACTCAAAAAGCAGATGAAGAGCAAGGAATTGTTGCCATAGATGCAACCGCAACAGAAGGGGATAAAACCAACCAACTTGCAACCTCGCTTTGTCAGTTAATATTGCTTTTAAATGGAAGAACGGGGAGGGCGATTGCAATTATTGCAGTTTTCGTTTTAGCATTTATGTTTATGACAAGTAAATTAAATGTCCCAACATTTTTAACGGTGATAATCGGTCTTGCTATGCTTTTTGGTGCGAAGTCTGTTGCTTTAATTATGCTTCCAAATTATGTCAAAGTAAAAGACACGGAAAGACAAACCGCCATCAAGAAAACTCCAGATGAACTTGTTCGTGAAGTTTGCCCTGAATTGAAATAAATTTACGAATTTAACATTTCAAAAAGACCTTCTGCCGTGAATGGCAGAATTGGAGAGATGATTTTAGCAAACAAAGTTAGTGTAGTCCAAAGTGTGTTGTATGCATTTTGCTTATCGCCATCTTTTTCGTGCTTCCAAAAACGCTCCTTGCTTCTTCTAATATACCAGTTGTTTAGAGTATCAATGAAGTTTTCAATTTCCCTACAAGCTTCTGGGAATTTATAATCCTGTAAGAAAAACTTAAAGTTATGCGAGAAAATTTCAAGTTTTGAAAGAATATATTTATCAAGTAAATCTTCCGAGGAAGTGCTGTAAGTGGCTTTAATTCCATCCGCATTTGCATACATCGCAAAAAAGGTGTAGGCATTCCAAATTGGCTTAATTACAAGCCTTACGACTTCCCTAATTTCGTTTCCGTCTTTTGAAATATTTAAGTCCCCACCTGATACAACTGCGGAAGAAAGCAGAAAAAACCTCATTGCATCGCTCCCGAAGGTTTCAAAAACCTCTAAAGGGTCTGGGTAATTTCTTAGTCTTTTTGAAAGTTTTTGTCCGTTTTCGTCTAAAATCACGCCGTGGCAAAGGCAGTTTTTGAATGGGGCTTTATCAAAAATCGCAGCGCCAAGCACCATAAGTGTGTAAAACCAGCCCCTTGTCTGCGCGACATATTCCACGATGAAATCAGCAGGATTGTGGGTTTCAAACCATTCTTTGTTTTCAAATGGATAATGGACTGATGCAAACGGCATGCTTCCACTTTCAAACCAGCAATCAAGGACATCACTCACACGAACAATTTCATATTCCGCAACCCTGAAAGTTTTTTTCACATCATCAATGAATGGGCGGTGAAGGTCTGTGATTGAGGTGCCAAAAAAGCCGTTAATTTCAGCAATTCCACCAAAAACAAAATATGTTTTAAACGAAAGCGAGCCTTCAAATTCTTCAAATGCGCCGTTTTCTAGTGCATCTTCCAAGCTTTCTATGTTGGAAAAATTCAATTTCCCCCCTGATTTTAAGCTAATTTTGATTAAATGGAATTCGTTTTCTTCCCTTTCCCCCCTGATTTTAACGGCAATTTCCTGCAACTTCGCTTTTGAATTAAATGCAAAGCTATGCACCATTTCAGCTCCTGTGTTTTTGTTTAAAACTTTCCAAACA
>CAZFPN010000086.1:0-4462 GCA_964521015.1 uncultured Rickettsiales bacterium
GCTGTTTCCATCATCGCTTTCACGACATTATCAAGGGAAACGATGGTATCTTTCAATTCCGTTTTTAAAGCAAGGTTTGCCCCATTAATCGCCTTAATTGCACCCATTGAATTTCGCTCTATGCAAGGAATTTGGACAAGTCCAGCGATTGGGTCACATGTAAGACCTAAATGGTGTTCCATTGCGATTTCCGCCCCTATCATCGCTTTTGTTGAATCGCCTCCAATTAGCTCTACGAGGCTTGCAGAAGCCATTGCGGAAGATACTCCTATCTCAGCTTGACACCCACCAGCGGCAGCGGAAATGGTTGCTCCGTTTTTGAATATGCTACCTATTAAGCCTGCTGTCAGTAGGAATTGGCAAATTTCGTCTTCCCCTGCATTTTTATTGACGATGCAAATGTAATATGCCAAAACAGCGGGAATGACACCAGCGGAGCCGTTCGTTGGGGCGGTCACTATTCTTCCAAGCCCTGCATTAACTTCGTTGACAGCAAGTGCGAATGTACTGATTGCATCTAAAATTTCTGTGAACGAAAGGGATTTTTGCCTAATCGCATTGAAGAAATCTTGCTTGTTTTCAAACTTCTTTCCAAGCAGGGAAAGTGCCATCTGTGGGGCTCTTCTCACCACATTTAATCCACCAGGAAGAATGCCTTCGGTTGAAACCCCTTCAAAAATGGAATCGGACATTACTCCCCAAATTTTTAGTAAGTCTTTTTTCACCTGCTCTGGATTTTTGCCAAGTGCAATTTCGTTTTTCATTGCAAAATCGGAAATTTTGAAAGAAGGAAATTCGGCTATGGCTTTGGCTAAATCATCCCCACTGGAAATTTTGAAAGGGACTTGAAATTCTTCCTCTTTAATCCCTTCTTCGGATTCTTGAACAACAAAGCCTCCCCCGATTGAATAATAAACTTCGCTTATTGCACTTCCATTTTGTAAAAATGCGGTAAAGCGCAACCCGTTTGCATGGAAAGGCAGGAATTCTTTTGAAAATTCAATGTCGGTTACTGTGTTGAACTTGATTGAATGTTCGTTATTGAGGTTTAAAATGTTGTTTCGCTTAATGCCTTCAATTGTTGATGAAATGCTTTTTGTGGGGAAGGTTTCTGGTTTAAAACCGCATAAACCAAGCATAATGCTGACATCTGTTGCATGCCCCACACCTGTTAAAGAAAGTGAGCCGTAAAGTGTGATTTTAAGCCGTTCAACATGCTGGAAAAACATTTTTTGTTTTAGCTTAAGAATGAACTTTTCGCTTGCTTTCCAAGGGCCTAAAGTGTGGGAAGAGGAAGGACCAATCCCGATTTTTAGCATATCAAAAACACTGATGTATGGCATAAACTAACTTTTTGCTTGCTGTAATCCTTTTTTATAATCTTCAATTAAATTTTGGCTTTTGACAGACTTTCCAAGCCTTATTTTTAGCTTTTGAATTTCAAGTTGAGTGCAACACTTAGTGCTTACAAAAATATTTTGGTCTTCTTGCAATTCAACTGATATGCTTTTGAAATTTGGCTTGAAGTTCTTTGCAAAGGGCAACATCCCAAAAGCAACAACTTCAAATTCATTTGATTTAAAGCCGTAATTTGCGATAAGTGAAGCGGTTATCATGTTTGCAAATGCACCCCCTATTTCGTTGCCAATTACGATTTTTTTAATGTTTTTTTGAAATTTCCCCTCAATGTATTCTTCCACCTTTAGGAAAGTCTTCAAAACTTCTTGATTAAACATTGCTTTCCCCAAATTCAAGCCTTTAACTGCTGGTGCATTTTGAATGCCCGTTTTCTTCTTTCCAAGTACAGAGCCGTAAAATATGATATACTGCTGGTTTAAAAGTTTGTTGTGAAAAATTAGGACTTTAACACCCTCTTCACCAAAATCTTTGTAATAGTATGTAATGTTTGAATCCACTCCGATTTTTAAATTGATGGACTTTTGTCCGCTATTTGCAAGGGAAATGTAGTCAAGATAATCTTGATACATCGCGATATCAGCCCTTGTGATGACATTGCTATTTTTATTTCCGCAAGAAAAAAGCAAAAAAGTAATTAAAATGTAAGCTAGTTTTACCATATTTTATTTAATGTTAGGCTATCTTTTCTTTCCGCTCCAAAAGAAAGAATTGATATTTTTGTGTTTGTGTAACTTTCAATAAATTTAATGTAATTTTTTAAAGTTAAAGGCAATTCTTCAAGTTTATTGAATGAATATCCACTTTCCCAGCCTTCAAGTTCAGTGTAAATCGGTTTAAGTTGCTTTTGCAATTTTTCGCTTGCAGGAATGTAATTGATAACCTTCCCCTCAAGTTCGTAAGCAGTACAGACTTTCACCTTTTTAAAGCCGTTTAAGACATCAATTTTTGTCAGAATTATGTCAGTCACTCCTGAAAGTTCAATGATGTGCTTAAGGGCGACTAAATCAAGGAATCCGCACCTTCTAATTCTTCCCGTCACCGTCCCAAATTCGGCACCATTTTTTTGCATAACTTTGCCATCTTCCCCAAAATCTTCAGTCGGGAAAGGACCAAAACCGACACGTGTGCAGTAAGCCTTCGCAACCCCTAAAACCCTGTTTAATTTGCCACCAAAACCTGCCCCAATATAAACTTCTGATGCGAGCGTGTTTGAAGATGTCACGAATGGGTAAGTTCCAAAGGAAACATCAAGCATTGCCCCTTGCGCTCCCTCAAAAAGAATGTTTTCTTCTTTGAAGTTTTGCAAAAAATTTGCTGGCACGAGATATTCTTTAAAAAAACCTTTGTATTTAGCGATGTATTCAAGCATTTCCTGCCTTGCTAAATCCCCGTTAAAGCTTGGGTCGTGCTTTTCCAAAATTGGGGAATAAAATTGCATAATCGCATTAATTCTTTCGTGAACGATTTCTTCTTCATTCAAATCGCAAAGTCTGATGCTTCTTCTACCGACTTTATCTTGATACGCAAGACCAATTCCCCTGCCTGTTGTCCCGATTTTATTTTCCCCTTTTAAGCTTTCAATTAGCAAATCTAACTTTTTGTAAATTGGCAAAATGATGGAGATATTTTCTGCCATTTTCAGGTTTTCTGGCGAAATTTTGACACCGCTTTGACGAATTCGCTCAATTTCATTGTAAAGGCTTTCCAAATCAACCACAACACCAGATGCGATGAATGAAATTTTTCCCTCGTGCAAAATGCCAGAAGGTAAAAGCGAAAGCTTGTAAGAAGTGCCGTTAATCACGATTGTGTGTCCCGCATTGTTTCCGCCTTGAAAACGCACGATGATTTTCGCATCTTTAGCTAGATAATCAACAAATTTGCCCTTTCCTTCGTCCCCCCATTGAAGACCTGCGATGCAAACAGATGTCATGTTTTTAAAAAAAATACTTGCAATTTCCTAAAATCTATTAGAATTAAAATTAATGACTTGTCAACTTAAATTTTACAATTTTTATGAAAAACTTTTTTATTTACTCTCAAAAGCCACTGAAAAGCGAGTTTAATCCTGATGAATTTTTGAAAGTGAAAGTTTTGGAAAGAGGCATTCGTTTTGTTTATTTGGTTGATTTTTTAGGTGCTTTTTATGCATTTAAAAAGGGATTTCGTCTTCTTGGTAGCTTGATTTTGATAATAACAATCGTCTTCAATGTGCTAATTAATGGAAATGAAAATTTGCTTTTCTTAAAATGGTGGTTTAATGTTGTTTTAGCAGTTTTTGGCATTGAAATTGAAGAATTTTTCGCTAAAAGAAAGGGATTTAAGATGGAAGGATTCACTTTTGCAAAAAATATGAAAAATGTGGAATTTATGCTTGAATCTAATGTAAAAATCAAGGTTGCAAAAGGAAAATCTTTTCTTGAAAAAGCGACTGTAAAACTGAAAAGTATATTTAAAAAAACAAAACTTAAGGGCATTGTTTAAAAAATAAAACTTATGGCTCTATTTCTAAAACAAAGACTTCCTCACCAAGAACTAAAATGCCTGATTTTGCTTGCGGTTTGTGATTTTTAATGAAGTTTTCCACTTCGCTTACTTTTATTTTCTTTTCATTTGAAAAGTGAAGCACTTGGTTATTAATTCGTTTAAGCCAAGTCAAAATTGTAGCAGGGGAAACATGGTGTTCTTTTGCGATTTCACGCAGTGATTTCATTTGAGACATTTCCTCTAAAATATGTTGTTTTTTGAGGATTTTTTCGTCTTTCCCTTCCGTAAAACTTTTTTTGCAGGGCTTACAGTAAAACTGCTGTTTTTTCGTTTTACTAAAGCCGTTTTTTACGAGGTTTCCAAGGCAAGAAAAGCATTGTTTCATATCTATTTTATTAAATATCTGAGGGACTTCAAATTTTTGACTTCAATCACTTCGCCGTAGCTTGTCAAATTGCGATTTTCTTCGGTTAAAGGGGGGCAAAGAACGGTTTTGTAGCCAAGTTTGAATGCCTCTTTCACTCTGCTTTCGGTGAATTGCACAGGGCGGACATCT
>CAZFPN010000087.1:0-1016 GCA_964521015.1 uncultured Rickettsiales bacterium
CAAAGACTGCGAAAGCAGTTTAGACTTAGTGTCTTCGGTTAAAGAGTTAATGGAAATGCCTTCTTTTTTCGCTTGATTGATGATTTTATCGTCAACATCAGTTATATTACGGACAAAAGTAACTTTTTCGTATAAAAGTTGCAATATTCTAAAGAGAAGGTCGTAAAAGACGATTGATCTTGCATTTCCGAGGTGGGGTCTAGCATAAACCGTAGGACCACAGACATACATTTTAATATGGGAAGGGTCTTTTGGAACGAATTCTTCCTCGCAATTTTTTAGAGTATTAAAGATTTTCATTTTAGTAGACAACTTTTGCAATGTCGCCAAGCTTGATTCCGTTAGCAGATTCTTTAGGAACTACTATCCAAACTTTTGTTTCCTCGTTTCTATCGGCAACTTTTCCAGTTGAAATTTGCTTTTGTAAAATTTCGGTTTTGCCAGTCAAAACATTTAATTCTTCATATTTTTGTATGATTTTAACCTTTGTTTCCTGCCTTATCCCATCATTTGTGCCAAGACTTATAAGGAAAATTGATTTGTCTCCAAGAACTCTTTTTTCCATAATATATCCAGTTTTTGCAAAAACATTTTTTATGGAAGCCGAACTTCTTGCCAATGCTTTTTTTAGGGCAACTTTTGCAAGATTTGCATCAAAATTTTTTGCTTGAGATTTAGAATTTAAGCTGAATTTGCCAATTGAAATGCCCTCGCTTTTGACGTCTTCCACTTCGGTGGCTGAGCCTGAAAATTGAATTGTCTCAATCACATTCAGCGAAGGAAGTTCGTATATTTTGACATTACCTTGAACGGAAGCTGTGTATTCGTATCTTGCTGGTCTTTGCAGTGTGCCATCGGGGAAGTAAATCGCCCCATAATATTGGCTTGAAAAACCGACATTCGCCACTTCACCTTCAATTGCGTAATCAATTGAATCCATCAATGCGGAATTTCCAGTGCCTTTAATTTCGTGAAGTTTGATTTCGTTTGCAAGTTTTCCTAGGTTTTTTCTATCT
>CAZFPN010000087.1:1026-4380 GCA_964521015.1 uncultured Rickettsiales bacterium
TTCATTTTTTACGTTCACATCAGCACCTTTTTCAATTAAAAGGTTTGCAATTTCCCCTTCCGCAATGGCAGTTGCCCCAATTGATTTTGCATTAACATCGCTTGTTTCGAAGGCGAATATTGTTGCAGATGGGACTTTTCCGTAAATGGCATCAGGGTTTGGCATAAATTGAGTTTGCATCAAAGGTGCCTTTTGATATTTTTCAAAATCTTTTATTTTTGTCGCACAAGAAAAAAGTAGCAGACAAGCTAAAACCTTAAGCATTTTCATAATTTTCAAGGACAAAATTCCAGTTAATCAGTTTTTCAATGAATACATCAAGATAATCTACCCTTTTGTTGCGATAATCTATATAATAGGCATGCTCCCAAACATCCACGGTCAAAAGTGGCTTTAAGTGGGCGGTTGTCAACGGAGTTTCCGCATTTGCTGTCTTCACAACCTCAAGCTTTCCTGTGTTTTTATTCAAAACAAGCCAAGCCCAACCAGAGCCAAATTGCCCTAGCCCTGCCGTTTTGAAAGCGGTTTTAAATTCGGTAAATCCCCCAAAATCTTGCTTGATTTTTTCAAGAAGTTTGCCAGTAGGTTCGCCCCCGCCGTTTTTTTTCATTGAATGCCAAAAGAATGTATGGTTGAAAACCTGTGCGGAATTATTAAAAACCCCAGCAAATTCAGGCTTTCCAGCTGAAAGAGTTATGATTTCCCCAAGGGTCTTCCCTTCAAAAGCCGTCCCTTTTATTAAATTATTTAGGTTATCTATATAAGTTTTGTGATGCTTTTCATAGTGGAAATTGAAGGTTTCCTCAGACATCAAAGGTGCTAAATCGGTTTTTCCAAATGGAAGTGAAGGCAGGTTGAAAGTGCCATTTTCCGCTAAAATTCCAGCTAAAATCATAAAAATAACTATTATTAAATAAATCTTAAAGCAGGAAAATTATTTGTCAAGAGGTTTTTGCAAAAAAATTAAAATTTCACTTTTCCGTAGACACTCACATTCCTGCCAAGCCCTTTTATGTATGAAGTTTGCTCTTGATATTCAATATTGAAGGCATTTTGCACCGAAGTTCCAAGCAAAAATTCATAGTGAGGGTGTTTTTGTTCGTATTCCAAGCTGAAATTCACAAGGCTATAACCCTTTGTTTCCTCGCAAAGTCTTGCATCTCCGCAGTTTTTTGCCCCAGCTAAAATGACCGCCGAAGGTATTCCTTGCGAAGGGTAGAAATTTGTAATTGTGATTAATTCCTTATAGCTCCTGAATTTTTCGCTTTTCACGGCACCTACCGAGATGCTTTCCACCCCAATTGAAATGCCGTTTTCAAACTTTTTCCCCAATTTTAAGGTAATTTTATTCGCAGGTGTTTGAAGCAACTTATTCCCGTTTTTTTCTTCCGCTTTAAGGGTTGAAACCGCGATTAATGCAAGGTAAGAAGACGAATCATACTTTATTTCCGCCTCAATTCCGTTGAAACGTGCTTTTTCTAGGTTTTGATACTGATAAACCAAAGTAGTCGTTGGACGAGGGGAAAAACAATATCCCACTTCGCAGTTAGGGTCTTGAATTATGAAGTCTTTCACATCTTGAATAAAATATGTGAAATTAAGCGATGTTTGGCTTTCTTCCTGCAAAAAACCTTCCGTTATGAACTTAAAACCTGCCTCATAGTTTTGCGAATATTCTGGCTTTAAATCAAGGTTTTGAAGAAGTTTTAGGTTAAATCCTGGAATATTAACTATATCACCCTTCGCGAAAACCTCCTTCACAAGCGGAGCTCTGTAGCCTTCCGAATACCTCACAAATGGTGTAAAACCGCCCATTTCAAAGGAAGCAACCGCTTTTTTTAGCAAGTTTGAAGTGTGCTTAACTTCCTTTTCGCCCGATTTAAGGTTGTAATATTCCTGTCTTAGCCCAAGCATCAGTTTGAAATTGCCGTATTTCAAGGCGTTTTGTAAATATAAACCTTCGTTTCTTGAAGTGCCGTCTGGGTAAATGCCCGCCCTATCGGGTTGAGTTCCTGCTAAAGTCCTGCCACGTTCCGCAGATTGCAAATCTTTCACCATTTCCGCGCCGTAAAACACGATGTTTTCTATGTTTGAAGTCTTATATTTGTGCTTTCCATAAGCATTTAAGCCGTAAGATGAGCCATCGGTTTTGTCCAACCTGCCGTCTTTAAAGGCAACTTCCTTGATTTCCGTTTTGTCGTAAAAAGCTTTAATGTTGAATTTTTCAAGCTCTAATTCGGCTTGTGTTCTTGAATTTACAAGGGTTTTTTCAACAGGTTCACCCCTAAAATTCGCCGTAAATCTAAATGGATTTGAAGTGTTTTCCCCCCTTTCCACAAAAACCGCCGTTTGCACCTTCACAAATTCGTTTTCATTGAATGCTTTTTTGAATTTTAGCATGCCGTTGTTGACTTCATTTTTTGTATATTCAATTTCTTTCGTATATTTCGCAGGTCTGTTCGTTAAAGCGGATTCTTTTGCCATCGTGAAATTGTTGTTTTTAGAAAAGTTGTAAAGTGCCAAAAGGGAATAGCCTTCCGCCCTTGCAAAGCCCGCGCCCGCATAATTTTGCATGTTTCCGTTCGTGCTGTAAGACGAAAAAACTTCGCCCCCTGCCCTGCTTTTCTTATTTAATGCGATGTCTTCCACTTCTTTTGTCCGCAAATTGACAGACCCAGCAACAGACCCACTTCCTTCCATCACCGAATTTGACCCACGAATTACAGAAATTTCGCTTAACATAGCAGGAGAAATGAAGTTTCTGCCCTTATATTCGCCCCTAAAAGTTGATTTTGAGCCGTCAATTTTCGTTGTTATTCTTGTGTCTTCCATTCCACGAATTTTGAATTCCGAATTTGACCCACGAACACTGCCACTTCGCTCAACGTTAGGCAGGGATTTGGTTAAGTCCCCAATGTTCCTGCTTGGGTTTGATGTTAGTTCTTGTGCCGATATAACATCGTTTGATGTCATTCCTTCGGTAATTTCCACCTTTTCAGCCGTGATGTAAATTTTTTCCGACTCGAAATTCTTTTCGGATTCAAAATTTTTGGCTTCAAAAGATGCATTTGCAACACCACAAAGCATTGATAACAAGAAGGTTTTTTTCATAAACACATATATTATTTTCTTTCAACTAAAGAACTTTCCTCTAGCGATTTTAACAGCGAATTTTGCACATCTCGCACTTTCATTGAAGTCAGTACTTGACGGGCTTCTTCGCTATTAATTCGCTTTGGGCTTTCTTCGTTGTAGGAATTTTTAAACCTTTCAACCTCATCGCTTGTAAAATCAAGCTTGCCCCTTAATTGACCTTGCAACAACACAGAAAAGACGATTTCGCCCACAACCTGT
>CAZFPN010000088.1:0-4359 GCA_964521015.1 uncultured Rickettsiales bacterium
CAACATAGTCGTTGATTTAACTACAATGCCCCATCTTTTAGTTGCAGGAACGACAGGCTCTGGGAAGTCCGTCGGTGTGAATGCGATGATACTTTCAATTCTTTACAAACTTTCGCCAAACGAATGTCAATTTGTGATGATTGACCCAAAAATGCTTGAACTTTCAGTTTATAACGATATTCCCCACCTCATCACCCCTGTGATAACCGAATCGGAAAAGGCAGTAATGGCTCTTAAATGGCTTACAATTGAGATGGAAAAGAGGTACAGAAAAATGTCCGACTTAAGTGTGCGAAATATTTTCAATTACAATGAAGAAATCGCAAAACTAGATGCTGGAGGAGGCAGCTCAAAAAAATGCCATTCATCGTTGTTGTGATTGATGAAATGGCAGATTTAATGATTACAGCAGGAAAGGTAATTGAAGGATACATCCAGCGTTTGGCACAGATGGCGAGGGCGGCGGGAATTCATGTTATTATGGCGACACAAAGACCTTCGGTTGATGTTATTACAGGTGTGATAAAGGCGAATTTTCCAACTAGAATTAGCTATCAAGTAAGCTCAAAAATAGATAGTCGCACAATTCTTGGGGCAGGGGGTGCTGAAGCTCTTCTTGGTAAAGGGGATATGCTTTATATGCAGGCAGGCGCGAAAACATACAGAATTCATGCCCCTTTTGTAAGCGATGGTGAAGTCAATAACATCGTTTCCACGATGAAAAAAATGTATGGCAATTCTTACTCTGTCAAAGTTGATATTTTTGAAGAAATTTTGGAAGAAGGCTCGTCTGGAGGCTCTTTAAATGAAGTAAGTGGCAGTAAAGAAGGCTTAAACGAAGGAGACCTTTACACAGAAGCACTTGAAATCGTGATAAGCGAAAATAAACCCTCAATTTCTTATCTTCAAAGAAGGCTAAAAATTGGCTATAACAAAGCTGCGAACCTAATTGAGCGAATGGAAAAGGAAGGTATTTTAAGCCCACCTGAGCCTGCGACGGGCAAGAGAATAATTTTAAAAAAATAGTTGACTTTTTCAACCTTTATAATTTATACTAATAATTAGAGGAGGTCTTATTTTTTATTTATGCTTACAAATGTCGAATTATTCGTTCATTCAATTTTATTAAAACTGCTTGATGGAAAGATAAAATTCCATTTTGTCAGTTCAATTTTGCAATTTGTGGAAAATCCAAAAGCGGAATCTTTTCTTATAATCGCAAGGTTTTCTCGTGAAAATTTTAGCCTTATAGAAAGCGATTTAAACAAAATAATGCCAGACTTAGAAAGCCTTTCCAAGTCCCATAAAGGTTATAAATTCGCCGTGCATTCAATAATTTCAATGGCATTTTCTGAATATACATACACTTTTGAAAGTGAAAAAGGTGATATAGTTCAATCAAACCTTTTATTTTTATTGATGAAAAAGTTAAGCAAAAATTGTATAGAAAATTTGATTGATTATTTATGCGAAAAGGAAATGCAGGAAGTTCTTTCAACTCCTCAAATTTCAAGCTCTTCTGGGGTTTTTTCAAGCATTATTCACATTCTTCTTGCAAAGAAATTAGATGACTTGGCTCTTAAATGTGCAATGCATTTTGAAAATAAATCCATATTATTCTTAAACAACTTTGAAGGCTTGACAACAATTGATGTCGCAAGTGAAAACAATTGTATTTTGACACTTGAATATCTCACAAAATTAAAAGAAATCGGTGAAATGACAGGCTTATTTTGCAATTAATTCTTTCGCAATTAAAACATCCTCTTTTTCAAGTGCATTAAATTGTAAAGATTTTTGAGCGAATTTTTTCGCTTCACCTTCTTTTCCTTCGTCTTTCAAAACAAGGGCAAAAGAAAGGAAAAGCCTTGCAACTTCGCCATCATCCCTTTTTAATTTTTGACTTTCAAGAATTTGAACGGCTTTTATTATATCTTCTTTTGCAATTTCTTTTTTGCCAAAAAACTTTGGAAGCTGATAAAAAACTCTTCCCCGAAAAAAATGAAATTCGTATAAATCAACAACAGAATCTTGATTTAAAACCAATTCTAAAGCATTAAATTTGTCAATTGCAGAATTAACGAAGGAAATCTTTTTAAAGGTAGAAAACTTCGCTTTTAATGCGGTTATTGATGCAAGCCTTAACTTATTATAAAAGGTTTCGTGATGTTTTTCAAGTTCCAAAAAATGTTCTTCAGCATTTAAAACATTTTCCATTTTTGCATTGTGCGAAATTGCTTTTAAGTAAGCTTCGTTTGCTTCCTGCAAAGTTGTGGAAAAACTTTTGGTTATAAAGCTAAAAAATAACAAAATAAACAAAGTAATTTTCATAAAATAAATTTAATATTACAACTAAATTGATTTAAAAAAAATACTTGTCAAGTTTTTTTTGTAAAAATTTTTCTTGCAAAAAATAATTTCCATTTTATACTGAAAAATACTTAATTTTATTATGAAAATAGCCATAGCCGGACCTTCGGCAAGCGGAAAAGGAACTGTTTCCAAAATTCTTGCCAAAAAGCTAAATGCAGAATATCTCAATACTGGTAAGATATATAGAATTATTGCACTTTTAGCCAGTAAAGAGAAAGGAAATTTAGTGGAAAATGCTTTAAAAATTGCACAGGAAATTGATTTTCATTTTAAAGAACAGGCGGAAAATGACGAAATTTATACAGAAGAAATCGCAAGAATTACATCAGAAATTGCGAAAATTCCAGAAATCAGAAATGCCTTAATTTTATTCCAGCAAAACTTTGCAAATAGTGGAAAAAGTGTCATTTTAGAAGGCAGAGATATTGGAACAATTATTATGCCGAATGCGGAATTTAAGTTTTTTCTTGATGCAAATGCGGAAGAGCGGGCAAAAAGAAGGGTTTTGCAACTTAAATCCTCAGGCAAGCCAGCAAATTTTGAAGAAATTTTAGAAGACATCAAAAAGCGCGATGAAAACGACACAAACAGAAGCATTGCAGAGCTTAAAATCGCTCCTGATGCTTATTATTTAGATACCTCAAGCAAAACGATTGAAGAAGTGATTGACGAAATTATCAAGGTCATCAAAGGCTAGAATGCCTCTAGGTTATCAATCAGCCTTACACCTTTGAAAAACCCTGCGAAGAATATTACAGGCTTTTGATGTTTTTCGTAGTTTGTAAGAATTTTTAAGTCCTTCCCACTTCTAATTTCCAAATAATCAAGTTTTTCAATGCCATTTTGCAAAAGTTGATTTTTCCCTTCATTTAAAGCATTTTCAAGGGAATTTCCAGACGAAATTTTCACCTTAATCTCGGTTAAAACATTGTGGATAAAGCCTGCCTTCAGCCTATCTTCGGAAGAAAAATAATTATTGCGAGAAGAAAAAGCAAGCCCACTTTGCTCTCTCACCGTGTCAATTCCAACAACTTCAATGCCAATTTCAAGACTTTCCGCCATTTTTGAGACAACTAAAAATTGTTGATAATCTTTCTTTCCAAAAATTGCAAAATCAGGTTTTATTTGTAAAAAAAGCTTTGAAACAACAGCCAAAACTCCAGTAAAGAAGTTGGGACGAAAAGCTCCGCAAAGTTGGTTTGTGAGATGAGGTATATCAAGCTTTAAATCAAACCCGTGTCCAAAAATTTCTGCTTCACTTTTTGGAATATACACAAGCGAAACCCCAGCTTTTTTAAGCTTTTCAATATCTTCTTCTTCGGTGCGAGGGTAAGATGTGAAGTCTTCATTTTCGCCAAATTGTTTTTTGTTGACAAAAATTGAAACAACGATGTTTTCGCCAAGCCTTTTCCCAGCTTCAACAAGCTTTATGTGACCTTCGTGTAAATTTCCCATTGTTGGCACAAAAGCGATTTTCGTTTGCAATTTCTTCAGCTTTTCAAGGGCATAAAATAATGCTTCTCGTGTTTTTACAATCTCCATAATAAATAAAATAACCTAATAAAGTGTTGATTTTTTTTTAAGTAAAGTCAAGAATATTTTATTTATTTTTGAATTTAGCCTGATTTTTTGGGCATAATTATCGCAGATTAATGTGTTAATTTCGCGAGAAAAAGATTTTTTTTGTTCTAATTGAAGTTGAATTTTATTAAATTTATTGAAATTTACAATATTTCCGCTTCTTTGCAAAAATCTTCTTTTTCTTACAAAAAGTGGAGAATTTGCTATGATTGAAGCATCATAATTCCTGTGTTTTCTCTTTTCAAATAGCAAAGGAATTTCAAAAAAACATAATTTAGCACCTTTAAGCCTGTTTTTTCTTTCGTAATCGCTGAAGGTTTGATAGAGTTTTTTATGCAGTAATTTTTCCAATAACCTTCTTTTTAAGGGGTTTTCAAGAACCAAAGTGCGGACATCTGCTTTGCT
>CAZFPN010000089.1:0-894 GCA_964521015.1 uncultured Rickettsiales bacterium
CATTACATTTCTACCTTTAGGGCCTAGCGTAACCTTAACTGCATTTGCGATTGTGTTAATTCCTTTAAGAAGAGAAGCTCTAGCTTCAACTCCGTGTGATATCATTTTTGCCATAAATTTCTAAAATAAATAATTATAATGTTTTAATAGCAAGAACATCGCTTTCTTTCAAAATGATGTAATCTTCGCCTTCAATTTTAACTTCTGTGCCACCCCATTTAGCAAAAAGGATTGTATCTCCCGTTTTTACCGTCATTGGAATAAGCTTGCCTTCATTCGTTAAAGCCCCTGACCCAACAGCAACAACTTTACCTTCAGAAGGTTTTTCTTTAGCAGAATCAGGAATGATAATTCCCCCTTTTGTTTTGGTTTCTGCTTCCAATCTTTTTACAATTATTCTATCACCAAGTGGTTTTAAGTTTATTGTCATATTCAGTTTTATTATATTTCAATAAATGATATAAATTTAAAAAAATCTTTTTCAAGAGGAATTTTAAAAAAAGTTGAAAATTATTTAATAAAGCGAATTTGCAAATTAAGATTAAAAAACACCTCATTATCTTTAAGGTATAAAGAGCCATAATCGTGCCTACCTGTACTTGCACTTTCAAATTTGGTATTTTCAAATAAATATGTCAAAAATTCATCCCTGTTGTATAAATGATAGCAAATTATTTCACCATCATTTTTTACAACAATACATCCGTGTGCCTTTGAAAATCCATCCCATATTCTACTTGGAATCATTCCAAGTGCGATTGATTGTAAAAATTGTTTAACTTTTATTTGGTAATCAGATAAAGAAAGGTCATATTGTGAAAATAAGACCTTGTTAGAGCTTATTAATTTTGTTAAATCGGAAATCTTGTTTGCTTTTCCGCTAAAAAAATCAAT
>CAZFPN010000089.1:917-4197 GCA_964521015.1 uncultured Rickettsiales bacterium
GCATTTCTGCCGTAATTTGAGGAAATATCGTATCTACCTTTTTTAGATTAGTTTCAAATGAAGAGCTTGATAATTTGTAAAATTTGATTTTGCCTCCAAGCAATTCAATTTGCTTTATTCTATCTTGCACTTTTGAACGAGTGTCAATTTTATTTATCTCTTCAATATTGCTATGTTGGAAATTTTCTATTTTAAAGATAAAATTTGTTTTTTTGCTAGCATTTAAAAGTGTTGAGGCACCTCCTACCATTGATTTCACTGAGAACCCAAGAGGTATAATTGTTTTTAGAATTGCATCAAATATTTCTGCTTCAATATCTGCCTTTTGATAGGAATGTGCTTTTATTTTATTACATAATAACTCTTTCATTATTTTTTCTGCTTCTTCAATTTCAAAAGTAGTGCTATCAGAAGATTTGATTTTTTCAAATATTAATTTAATTTTTGCTCTTAAATCTTGGTCATAAAAATATTTTAAAATTTCATTATTAGAATTAATAATTTTAACATCCTTTTCCATAATGTCAAAAATTATATCCTCTTTAAAAATTTTCTGAAATATAAAAAACCTATCTTTTGTAATTTTTAATTCCCTATCCGCCATACAAACTTTTCTCTCGTCTAATATTTTTAAAAATGTATAAAATTCAGACCACTCACCTTTATTTGCTTTCATAATATTGTAAAATTTTTTCTGCGACACTTTGAACAACTGGCACTGCTATAGAATTTCCAAGTTGTTTCATGCTTTGAGTTTCCGATACTGGAAAAACAAAATTATTTGGAAATCCTTGCATTTTTAAGCCTTCTTTAGAGCTAATTCTTCTAACCTCTCCATTAACCATATAAGAATCCCAATTTCTTCTATCTGTAATCTCAGAACCTCTACCTCCAACTCTCAAAGTATAACCTATTTTTTTCTCACAATAAGAGTTAAAAATATCAGACATTGTTTTTTGAAGAGGGGTGGGTTTTGGAAATGCAAAATTTTTATTGAAATCTTCTTTAAAGCCAACCATAAAAAGTCTTGGTCTATTTTGAGGTAATCCAAAATCCGAAGCTGTTAATATTTTATAATAAAAGCTATATCCTAGGTCTTTTATTACTTCTTCTATTTTGTTAAATGTTTTTCCATCATCGTGTTTTAATAAATGAGATACATTTTCTAACAAAATAGCTTTTGGTTTTTTTGCTTCAATAATTCTTGCAATTTCAAAAAAAAGTGTCCCTCTAATATCTTCAAATCCTTTTTTAAATCCTGCTTGAGAAAAAGGTTGACAAGGAAAACCAGCACATAAAATATCGTGATTTGGAATATTCTCACTTTCCACATCTTTTATATCTTTTGCAAAAATATCTTCACTTATTTTATGATTTGCAAGATAAGTTTGTCTCGCAAATTTATCAATTTCGCAAGCAAATACACATTCTCCCCCGAGGTTTTTTAATGCTATATGAAATCCACCAATTCCAGCAAATAAATCAATAAATGTAAAAGAATTATTTTTTTCCTTATTTTTAGACATCAATCAAATGAAATGTTTTTAATTAGACTAAAATATAAAAAATCTTTTTCAAGAGGAATTTGCAAAAAAACATACAAAACAAAATCAAAAAAACTTCTTGATTTCACAAAAAACAATTGCATAATAATTTTATCAAATTTAAAAATAAACCAATGATAGAAAGAAATGTTATAATGCAGGAAAACCAATTTTCTTTAAACCCCCCTCAAATGGAGGCAGTTTTAACATTTGATAGACCTTTACTTGTTCTTGCTGGTGCGGGAAGTGGAAAAACAAGGGTCATCACAGCGAAAATCGCCGAAATAATCAACACTGGAAGGGCGATGCCATTTCAAATTTTAGCAGTTACATTTACGAACAAAGCGGCAAGCGAAATGGTTGAAAGAGTTAAAAAATTCTGCTATTTAGAAGCATCTCATCTTAACATTGGAACATTTCATTCTATTTGTGTTAAAATGCTAAGGCAGTGTGCGAACTTAATTGGCTTTGGAAATAATTTTTTAATAGCAGACACAAGCGACCAAAAGAAAATCATAAAAGACATAATGACAGAAATGGGGATGGATGCAAAGGCATTCCCCCCTTCAACCATCTTAAGCTTTATTTCACGAGTGAAGGAAAAATTCCTTTCCCCCGAAGAATTTGTAATGAGCTTTTCGCACTTTCCAAACATTTACAGGGATATAAAATTAGATAAAATCTATAGCGAATATCAAAACCGCCTAAAAATGCAAAATATGATGGATTTTGATGATTTGCTGTTTTTTGCAACCCGTCTTTTGAGTGAAAATGATATTATTTTAGAACAATATAGAGAAAAATTCAAGTATATTTTAATTGACGAATATCAAGATATTAACGCACTTCAATCTCGCTGGTTTAAGCTTCTTGCTGGTTCTAATCAAAACATTTGTGTGGTAGGGGATGATGACCAGTCAATTTATGGCTGGAGAGGGGCTGATGTTTCAATCATTCTTTCCTTTGCCAAAGACTTCAAAAATGCACAGGTAATTAAGCTTGAGCAAAACTATCGTTCAACGAAAAACATCATCTCCGTTGCCGAAAAAATTATTTCAAACAACAAAAACAGGCTTGGAAAAACGCTCTTTACAGAAGAAGAAGAAGGGGAAAGAGTTGAAATTATCTGCTATTCCGATTCTAAAATTGAAGCAAGAGAGACGGTTTCACGAATTGAATCGCTTAAAAAAGCAGGAGGAAGAAAGTTCACGGATTTTGCAGTTTTAGTTCGTGCATCAAGTCAAACAAGGATATTGGAAGAGGCATTCATCGCACTTTCGGTTCCTTATAAAATCATTGGTGGGTTAAAGTTCTACGAAAGAAGAGAAATAAAGGATGTTCTTTCTTACATTAAAGTAATTAACGGTACAGCTGATGATATTGCTATGGAAAGAGTTCTAAAAACCCCTAAAAAAGGTTTTGGAGATGCGAGCATTGAAAAATTGGTTGAATATTCTAAAAGGCATAAAATTTCTTTAATGCAAACCTGTCTTGACATAACAGGAGACAACCCATTTATCGAGACAGGAATTTTAGGGGTGAAGGCATTTAGCATTTTAAATCACTTTGTTAATTCTGTTAGAAGATGGAAGGAAAATGCAAAAAATGGAATGAAACTATGAAAAAACATAGGAGAAGAAAGCACAAAATATTAACTACAAAATCAAAATAAGATGCCAGATGTTTCAATGTGTATGAATGAGGAATGTCCTCTAAAAGAAGAGTGCTATAGGTTC
>CAZFPN010000090.1:0-251 GCA_964521015.1 uncultured Rickettsiales bacterium
TGAAAAGTTAGATGATGAAGAGACAAGATTTTTCTATCCTAAACTGATTACATTCCTTACAAATGAAGTTGGTCTTGATGCGATAAATGAAAAACTCCCATCAAAAGAGGAAGTTCAAAAAAGAGGTTTAACAAGACCAGAACTTGCGATTTTAATGGCATATGTGAAAATTGCAAGCACGAGAGCTATTGCAAAAAGTGGATTAGTGAAAGAAAAATATAGCGAAAAATTCCTAGTTAATTACTTTCCTA
>CAZFPN010000090.1:261-4130 GCA_964521015.1 uncultured Rickettsiales bacterium
TTTGTTTTCCAAGAAATTTTAACAGAAGTCTTAAGGAAAAAAAATTTGGATTTTGAAATTCTAATTCTTAACGGAAATTCTTTCTCATAAATTAAGGAACGAAATAATTGCAACCGTTATGGCAAATAGATTTGTCAATTTTGGAGGAATATTCCTTGCAATAAAGCTAATTTCATATGGTTCTGCTTCGCTAATTGATGTAATAAAAGCTTATTTTGTAGCATCAGACTTCATTGGCACAGACAAAATGTTTGAGTTAATTAAGCAAAATGATACCATACTTCCAGCAAAACAGCAGTATGAAAACATTATTCAAATTAGAGAAAACAACATTATGAAAGGAATGGAAAAAGTTTTAAGTGTCAAAATCGCCGATACGATAGATGAAAGTTTTGCTCTTTTAAAACAAGACTAAACTTCAGCTGTGAAAAGTGCAAATTCAAGCTTTGCTTCGTACCCTTTTTCTAAACTGGAAGAAATAAAGCTTGTCATCTGTTTAAAATTTACAAAACCATCAATCGTCTTTAGCGATTCTTGAGTTAGTGCATTCTTGACTTCATCAATTATTCTTGAAAGCACTTTATAATCAAAAGTTTGAGGAAAGATGTGTAAAACAATGTCAAATTGTCTTCTACCTGATGTTAGAAAACTTTCTCTTATGCTTTCAATCAAAACGAACTTTTCTTTTGGCTTTTCACCGCATATTTTAAGCACTTTTATCTCACATAGTGCATTTTTTAAAAGGTCAAAAAATAAATTTTGAATTGCAAATAAAATTACCTTCTGCATAAAATTTTCAAATAAGATTTTTCTGTTGTAAAAATTTTGTAAGATGTAAAAGGAATCTCTTTCATTTTCACTCTTAACGACTTAAAACCCATCATTCTTGGATGTTTTCTTATTGTAAAGCTTATTTCATCGCTAAAAAAGTCATATTTTTCAACCAATGAAAAGAAAGTCCCTTGAAATTCTTCTTTTTCCGTAAATGAGCCATCTTTTTCTTCAACTTTGTGAATTGAAAAAATGTCAATTTTTATATTTAGAGCACAAACTCTTTCGTCAATAAATTTCATATTTTTATCATTCTATATCTATTGTAAGTTTCAATTGATGTAAGCGGAATTTTCCCACCCGTCAAAGAAAAATCGTAAAGGCTGACAATGTGGTTTAAAAGAGCAAGCTTTAAGTCACTTGGCAATTCGTCTTCCATTAGTCCACATTCATATGATATCTCAATACTTCGCCCCACTTCAATGCTTGGCTTTAAAATGTTTTTGGAAGTTGAAAAAGAAATGTTGCCATCTTGATTTTTCACATAATTCACCTGCACAAAAGGAAATTTTAAAGCGATATTTTTCTCAAAAATACCTTCTAGCAAAATTTCTTTGTGGCTTATCTCAATGCCTATTATTTTTTCTGCACTTTGAATGACTCCTTTAACGATGGTTTTAATTAAATCGTCATCATAATCATCGCTAATTCTTAAAAAATGTCTTACTTCTTGCATTGGAAGTAATTTTTCAAAATAATTTTTTATAACTTTTTCCTTCATTTTAAAATAAAAAACACGAATAAAAATGTTAATACTTTTTTCTTTATGTAAGCAAAAATGTTTGACTTTTTAAAAAAAATATTAAATAAATTTTAAAGCTATGATATTTTTGTTATGTATCTCCCTTTTAATAAGATGAAAAAACCCGCTTTAGGTGTTTCTGCTTTTTTAGTTTTGTGTTCAATTTTTTTGTGCCTTTTTCGTGGGTTTAATTTTTCAATTGATTTCACAGGCGGAATTATTATGGAATTTAGACAAGAAGGGGAAGAAATTTCCGTGCAGTCCATTAGAGAAGTTTTGAAAAATATGAAAATTGAAGATTATTCAGTTCAGCAAACACAAGAAGAAATGATTATCAAAATTGGAACAAAGCAAAAAGCAGATTATGCAAGCATTATTGAAAGAATAAAATCCGTTATTTTTGCTGAATTTACAAAAACCGATGTTGAATTTACAAAAATTGATTTCGTTTCCCCAAAAATCGGTAAAGAGCTTGCTTTGAAAGGTTTTATCGCAGTTTTCGCCTCTCTTTTTATGGTTTTAATTTACATAAGTGTGAGATTTGAATTTAGATATTCAATTGGTGCCATTCTTGCCCTAATGCACGATGTAATTCTGACTTTTGGCTTCATTTCGCTTTTTGCCATTTCCTTTGATGTTGCAACAATTGCGGGAATTTTAACGGTCGTTGGTTATTCAATTAACGATTCCGTTGTAATTTTTGATAGAATTCGTGAAAATTTCAAAGCAATGAAGATTGAAAATGGGGAGATAATAGAAAAATCATTGAATGCAACATTAACAAGAACAATCATCACTTCGCTTACAACCTTGATAGCAATTCTTGCGATTATCCTCATTGGGGGAGCAATTTTAAAACCATTTGCTCTTGTCATCTTTTTTGGAATTTTAATTGGGACACTTTCTTCAATTTTCATTGCCCCACTTTTCCTTTTTAACAGGAAATTAAATTGATTATAAAAGAGAAATAAATTCTTCCAAACTTAATTCTTCCGCTCTTTTTTGCCATAAATCTTCTCTGTTTATGTTAAGCGCTAGAAGGTTATTTTTTAAAATCTTACGGCGGTTGGAAAACAGTTTTTCCGTTATACTGCCCAGCTTTTTTGCATCATAGTTGACATTTTTAAGAACCATTTTCACAACACTGGAAGTCACATTTGGCATCGGGTGAAAAGACCCTTTAGAAACATCAAATAATTTTTCGCATTGATAAAAGCTTTGCGAAATAACTGAAAGCCTGCCGTAATCTTTACTTCGTGGCTTTGCTATAATTCTTTCAACGACTTCCTTTTGAAGCATTAAAATCATTATTTTCGGCTTTGAAAGACAAATCCATCTTGTTAAAAGCTCTGTGCCAATGTTGTAAGGCAAATTTGCAATTACTTTAAAATTCGCATATTTCGTGAAGTCAAATTTCAAAGCATCTTCGTGAAAAACCTGAAAATTACCTTCATATTCGGCTTTTAAAATGCTTAAAAATCTTTCGTCCTTTTCAATTAAATTCAATGCTTTTGGGTTTGCGGAAATTAAAAATCTCGTTAAACTTCCAAGACCGGGTCCAACCTCAAAAATTTCATCTTCATTTTGAATTTCCCCCGATATTGCAATTTTTTTGCACACTTCCTCGTTCATCAAAAAATTTTGTCCTAGCGATTTGCTTGCTAAAATGTTATATTTTTTGATAATTTCCCCAATGCTTAACACAAAAACTTAAAAAAACTTGCGAAGTTTAGAAAGAAAGCCTTCCGATTTTGGGCTTGAGTTTTCACCTAAACTTCCTTTGAATTTTGCGATTAAATCTTTTTGTTCGCTACTTAATTTAATTGGTGTTTCAATCACAAATTTAACTTTCAACCTTCCAAACCTTTTTGTGTTTAAAATTGGCAATCCTTTATCTTGTAATGTTAAAATTTCACCATACTGCACACCTTCAGGAATTTTCACCCTTTCTTTTGAGCCTTGAATTAAAGGAATTTCTATCTCTCCTCCTAAAATCGCATCAGTGAATGGAATTGTAACAGCACACATTAAATCGTCCCCTTCGCGTTCAAAAAATTCGTGTTTTGAAATAGAAACAAATACATATAAATCACCCGTTCTTCCGCCCCTTACTCCAGCTTCACCTTCACCAGAAAGGCGAATTCTTTGCCCATCAATCACTCCCGCAGGAATTTTAACTGAAAGAACTTTTTCTTTTGAAATTCTGCCTTCCCCCCTGCAACTAGAACATTTTTCGGCAACCATTCCACCACTTCCGCCGCAAAACCTGCCTGCCATACGTAATTGTTCAGACACC
>CAZFPN010000091.1:0-1932 GCA_964521015.1 uncultured Rickettsiales bacterium
GTCAAATATTCCTCTTCTTTTTAATAAAAAAATGACGAACTTCTTTGAAAGACTTATGAAAGCTAAAACATTAGGTGAAAGGCTTTCAATTTTTTCTTCCTTCCGTCCCTCGTTTCTTTCCCCTATTGTCGCAATGGTTTCTGGCCTTACTGACCCAACCTGTGGCTTAATTATGGGCTTAACAGCGGAAAACATCGCAAAAGATTTTGGAATTTCAAGGGAAGAGCAAGACGAATTTTCAACACAATCTCATAGTAAAGCGGAAAGAGCTACGAAAGAAGGGGTATTTGCTCAAGAAATCTTGCCAATTTGTGCGGATAAAACAAAAGGCACATTCATTAGCGCAGACGAAGGTATTAGAGAAGCTCAAACCATTGATAAACTTGCCAAATTAAAACCTTACTTTGAAAAGCCTCACGGAACTGTAACTGTTGGAAATTCATCGCAAATCACCGATGGAGCCTGCATGCTCGCCCTAACTTCCGAAAGTAATGCCAAAGAAATGGGTATTCCCGTTTTAGGATACATCAAAGACTATGCATATTCAGGGTGCGATAATACAAGAATGGGTCTTGGTCCTGTATTTTCAACTCAAAAATTATTCAAACAGACCGGAATGAAGCTTTCCGATGTTGGTCTTTTTGAAATTAACGAAGCATTTGCATCGCAGGTAATTGGATGTGTCAAAGCCTTTGAAAGCAAAGAATTTTTCAATAAAAATCTAAACGGAGAAAGCCCAATTGGAACCATCGATGTTTCAAAATTAAATGTGAACGGAGGTGCGGTTGCGTTAGGTCACCCCGTTGGAATGACAGGTGCAAGGCTTGTTCTTCACATATTAAAAGAAATGAAAAGAAGAAATGTTGCAACTGGGCTTGCATCGCTTTGCATAGGCGGTGGTCAAGGGGCGAGTTTTGTGTTAGAATTATAATTTTGCATTTATGATGGAACAATTTGAAAAAACTATGAACGAATTTCCAAAAAATTACGATAGTTTCAGTGTGATTTATCAAGGAGATGTCGCTTATTTGACATTTGATTTAAAAGACGAAAAAGTCAATAAGCTTTCTTCCGCCGTTTTAAAAGAATTTGAAGATGCTCTTGAAATTCTTGCTAAAAGAAATGGGTTGAGACTTCTTGTGATAAAATCAGCCAAAAAAGATATTTTTATCGCAGGAGCTGACATTAAAGAAATTGAAAATATCACAACGGAAGAAGAGGCAAAAATTCTTGTTTCTAAAGGGCAAAAAATCGTAACTAGCCTTGTTTCTATGCCATTTAAAAGCCTTGCCGTAATTGACGGAGCCTGCATGGGTGGGGGGACAGAACTCGCACTTGCCTGCACTTTTAGAATTGCATCAAACAATAGCAAAACAAAAATTGGGTTGCCCGAAGTGAACCTTGGAATATTCCCAGGTTTTGGGGGTACGCAAACACTTCCAAAAACAACATCTCTTATAAATACCCTTGATTTAATTCTTTCAGGAAGAGCATTGGATGGCAAAAAAGCCTTTAAAATGGCAGTTGTGGACGATTGCTATCCAAAAGAATATGAAGAAAAAATCGTGCAAAATTGGGTCAACAAAATTCTAAAAAATGAGACAAGCGATGTATTTTCAAGAAGAAGTGGCACAAAAACATTGATAGAAAAACTGCCATTTGGAAAGTCAGTCATCTTCAAAAAAGCAAGAAAAGACCTGCTTGCAAAAACAAAGGGGAATTATATGGCACCAGTTCTTGCCCTTGATGTGATTGAAAAAACCCATAATTTGCCGCTTGAAAAAGGTCTTGCTATAGAGCTTGAAAATTTCACAAAATGTGTTGTGAGTCAAACTTCAAAAAACTTAATTGGGCTTTTTTACACAAGCGAAGAATTGAAAAAAGAATATGCCGAAATAACACCGAAAAACATTGAAGAAACCTTCCTTTTAG
>CAZFPN010000091.1:1942-4070 GCA_964521015.1 uncultured Rickettsiales bacterium
AGTAATGGGCGGTGGAATTGCTTGGCTGTTTTCCAATTACGGATTTTCAATTAGAATGAAGGATATTTCCCTTAAAGGGCTTGAAATTGGGTTTAAACAGATTGGCGAAATATATAAAAGTCTTATTAAAAAAAGAAAGCTAAAAGAGTGCGACCTTACTGCGAAATATACTAAAATCACCACAACCACCGAAAATACTGGAATTCAAAAGGCTGATTTAATTCTTGAAGCGATTATTGAAGATTTACCAATCAAGCAGAAAACTCTTGCAGAAATTGAGAAAATCGCAAAAAAAGATGCAATTATTGCAACGAACACTTCGTCCCTTTTACTTAAAGATATTGGAAATGTGCTTGAAAGAAAGGAAAACCTTGTTGGAATGCACTTTTTTAACCCAGTTAACAAAATGCCACTTGTTGAGGTCGTTAAAGGGGAAAAAACAAGCGAAGAGGCAGTTTCCACAATTGTCAACCTTTCGCGCAAAATGGGAAAAACACCGATAGTCGTGGGTGATAGTGCTGGCTTTGTTGTCAACAGGCTTTTGCTTACATTTATGAACGAAGCCCTATTTTGTCTTGAAGAAACAGGCGATATTGAAGCGATAGATACACTAGTTACGGAATTTGGAATGCCGATGGGTCCTTTCCTTTTGGCTGATGAAGTCGGAATTGATGTGGCTTATAAAGTAAGTAAAAATCTTGAATCTTTTTATGGCGAAAGAATGAAACCTTCGGATATTTTAAACTTCATCTACAATGAAAAAAAACTGCTTGGAAAGAAGGCATCGGTTGGGTTTTACAAGCACGAAGGGAAAAAAGTCATTTTAAATCAAGAACTTTCGGCTCAAATTCGTGCAAAATCAAAAGGAATGGCATTTAATGGAGAGGAAATCTTACAAAGATGTCTGTTTTTAATGATAAACGAGGCAGGTAGAGTGCTTGAAGAAAAAATGGTCAAAAATGCTAAACAGCTTGATATGGCGATGATAATGGGGACAGGCTTCCCTCCTTTCAGGGGCGGAATTTTGAAATATGCGGATTTCATTGGAATTAAGAATATTGTCTTAAAGCTTGAAGAATTCAGCCAAAGACACGGTTCTCGTTTTATGCCTTGCTTTTATTTACAAAATTTGGTTAAAGAATCTTCTAATTTTTATTTATAATTTATGCTTGCAATCACATTTATTTTGGCACTATTTGTGTTAATTCACTTCAATGTAAAAGCAATTTTTATTGGGGTGTTTTCAATCTTTTTTTTCACTTACCTAAAGTCTTATATTGGAATTGCATTTTCGCTTTCTTTTACAATCTTTTTTTGCATTCCTTTTGTGAGAAAAGCCTTAATTTCTTCATCAATTCTTGGAATTATTAAAAAATTGCAAGTTTTGCCGAAAATTTCCGAAACAGAAAAAACCGCTTTAGAGGCAGGTACAACATGGGTTGAAGGGGAATTTTTTCAAACAATTCCTAATATAAAGAAAATTTTAAACGAACCATTTGAAGGCTTTAATGAAGAAGAAAAAAGATTTCTTGAAAACGAAGTCAATGAAGTCTGCGAAATGGTTGACGAAACAAAGGTTTTTGAAGAAAAGGATTTGCCAAAAGAGGTGTGGCAATATTTAAAAGAAAAGAAATTCTTTGGAATGTTAATACCGAAAAAATATGGTGGTCTTGAATTTTCCGCAACCGCTCAAAGTGCCATTGTTGGCAAGCTTGGAACACGTAGTCAGGTTGTTTCAATTACGACTATGGTTCCAAACTCTTTAGGTCCCGGTGAATTGCTTTTGAAATACGGAACGGAAAAACAAAAAGATTATTACCTTCCGCGACTTGCAGACGGAAGGGAAATTCCTTGTTTTGGCTTAACTGAACCACTTGCTGGCTCTGATGCTTCTTCAATTAAATCAAGTGGTGAACTTTTTAAAGATGCTGATGGAAAGCTAAAAATCCGCCTAAATTTTGAAAAAAGATACATAACTCTTGGCGGAATTGCAACTGTGATTGGGCTTGCGTTCCAATTAAAAGACCCTCAAAATCTTTTACCTGCTGGCAAAAAAACTGGCATTACCTGTGCCCTTTTAAATGGTTCTTTGGCAGGAATTACAAGGGGTAGAAGACACTTACCGATG
>CAZFPN010000092.1:0-4062 GCA_964521015.1 uncultured Rickettsiales bacterium
TCGTATAATAAAAAAAACAAAAAAAACATTAAAGTTGTTAGTGTTGCTGAAATACACGTACTTTCAACTTTTAATAACATCATCATTTCACTTACTGACCCTAGTGGAAACTTACTTTCTCAATGTTCTTCAGGAATGGTTGGGGCGAGTGGTTCAAAAAAAGCAAGTTCTTACTTTGCAAGTATGGTTATAAATAGAATTTTAGATGCGGCAAAACTTTTCAACGTTAAAGCAATTTCCGTTGCATTTAAAGGTCCTGGAATTAATGGAAGAGATGCGGTTGTGAAAGTGTTAAACGAAAATGCAAACAACTTTGCTATAACCTCTTTGAAAGATTTTACACCTGTTCCTCACAATGGTTGCAGGGCTCGTAAAAGAAGGAGGGCGTAAATTCTAATTTATAGAATATAATATATAATGCTTATGCAAATAAAAGATTCTTATACAACCTTGACATTTCCTCGTTCATTTGAGCACACTGCTATAAATGAAGGATGTAAATCGGTTTTCACAACTCACCCAATACAAAGGGGTTTTGGAACTATCATCGGAAATACTTTTAGAAGAACTCTTCTTTCTTGCATTAGAGGTGTTGCAGTTATTGCTGTCAAGTCAAGCAAATTCGTCAATCTTTATGCAACCGTTGAAGGGGTGAAAGAAGAATGTTTTTCAATCGTGTTGAACATTTCAAAACTTGTAATTAAGATGGATGCAATTGAAAGTGCAACATTAAAACTTGTGGCTACAAAAGCGGGAAATGTTTATGCTGATAGCATTAAAGCACCAGGTGGAGTGGAAATTTTAAATAAAGATTTACACTTATTTACACTAAATGAAGGAAATTCAATTGAAATTGAAATTGAAATTGAAGCTGGAATAGGTCAGAAAAAGGCTCAAGGTGTTGATATAATCGGCGGAAGAATTGAAGTTGATAGAATTTATAGCCCTGTTGAAAAGGTAACTTTTGATGTTTCTACAGTGAACGATAAAACAAGTTACGATAGCAAAAGCACATTTGACAGGCTTGACATCACGGTTGAAACAAATGGTTCTGTTCACCCAAAAGAAGCAATTGGAATGTCCGCTGCTATAGCTCGTGAATTTTTCGCTTGCTTTATAGACTTTCCTGAAAAAAGCATCAATATTATATCTTCAACTCAAAGCAGTGCGAAAAATATAAATCAATTCTTGA
The DNA here is from genome assembly GCA_964521015.1 of uncultured Rickettsiales bacterium. Taxonomy (GTDB): domain Bacteria; phylum Pseudomonadota; class Alphaproteobacteria; order Rickettsiales; family Deianiraeaceae; genus CAZFPN01. Next base: position 1,193 of record CAZFPN010000092.1, read on the forward strand.
ATACAAAAATTGAAGACTTGGAACTTTCTGTGAGGTCGGCTAATTGCCTTAGAACTGAAAATATAATTTATATCGGTCAACTTGTTAGAAAAAGCGAAGGCGAAATGCTTAGAACACCTAACTTTGGTAAAAAATCTTTAGATGAGATAAAAAACATATTAACTGACATGGGTCTTTCCCTTGGAATGACAAAGGTCAACTGGACACCACCAATAGAATAATTATTACTTATATGAAACACGGAATTAATGGTAGAAAATTTGGTAGAGACACAAACCAAAGAAAAGCTTTACTTAGAAACTTGGCTACATCTTTAGTTTTACACGGCAGAATTGTAACAACTTTGCCGAAAGCGAAAGACTTAAGACCATACATAGAAAAGCTTATTACTAAAGCAAAAAACAAAACCCTTCACAACATTAGACAAGTTGAAGCTGTTCTTTACACCGAAGAATCAAGAAAAAAACTTTTTGATGTAATTGCACCTAAAATGATTGCAAGAAATGGAGGATACACAAGAATATATAAATACGGCTTTAGGAAAGGTGACGGTGGAGCAAGAGCTATAATTGAAATAATAGATTGCTATTCTCAAGAAGAAAAACCTAAAGAAGTTGAAGCTTAATTTTTGCTAAAATAGAAAAAATTCCTTTTTTCCACAACAGGCTTTTTTCTCATTAAACTTTCTGTCACAATTCTTTAACTTCCTTGCAATGAAAAATAAAATTTACAAAATGCACATATAGGCGATTTTTTTCTATCTTTTTTGTCAGCAATACAACCTAATATTGTATTTTTATTTTGCTCATTATTTAGTGATGTATGATAATTACATATTTCATTCTCATTCATTTCTGAAATCATTAACCATCCTTCAAAATCATTTATTATTGCATTTTCTGTTTCAATTTTTAAATACGATTCCCTCTCTTGTAAGAACTTTTCATATTCATTAAAAAATGGTATTGCATCCTTATATTGACTATTTATTATTTTTAATTTATTGCATAATAAATCAAGATGCTTTTTGCAATCTTCATTAGAACGAAATTTATCAACTGGAAAACATTCCAGCAAAAAACTATTTACTATGCCACTATCAGTGCTATTTTGTATGCGAGAAATTACTTCATTTATCTCTTGATAATTCATTGATAGCGCAATTAAGGAATTAGAAAATTTCTGCACATTTTCGTCTTTAAAATTCAGTCCACCTACCTTTTTACTATAAACTGATAGCATTTTTTTTATGTCGTCAAACGAAACTAGAACATTGTTTAAATTTTCTATTTCATTTTCTGTTAAAAATTCATTTTGTTTGAAACATTTTTTACCTGATTGTATAAAATTTTCTATCATTTCATAGTAAAAAAGATGGCGAGTTTGTGTAAGAAATTCTAAAACCGCTTCCGCTTTCTGATTAATTTTTTCAGCTTCATCTATCTGTAAATTTGTTAGTATTTGAGGAATGCCATCTTCTGTTAAATATAATTTTATTTGACCATTAGTTTTTAAAATTGCACTCTCTAATGTTTTTAATGTAAATTCATTCCCTATTCCTTGATTTGAAATCCGCATTCCTGCCTCACGTAGAATATCTATAATTTTCCTTAAATTAGGGTTTGTATGACATTCATCAAAAAGTTTACAACCATTCACCGAAAACATAAAGCATTCATTTTTATTGCTTTTTATATAATTAACATCTAGATAATGAGATAAAATTGCACCATTATTTCTTTCATTTAGAAGAGTTTCCGCTTTATTTATCTGTAAAGGCGATGGAGCATTTTGATACATTTTTCCGTTTTTGGCATCAAAGGGAAAAAGATTTTCAATGTCAACTTTATTTTTTACTAAGAATTAATAAAGTGATGGATTCTTTTTGTTTAATTGAATTGAATCTTGAACTATTGAATCTAGCATATTGGTTATAATTAATAATTAACATTTTATATTTGAATTTGTAAAATATCAAGTTATTTTTTAAACATCTTCATTAAATCTTCAACATTTTTTGTGTTTTCAAGGGCAGATTTATCAATTTTTCCAAAACTTTCCATCATTTTTTTCATACCTTCAAATTGTTTGATAAATTTATTGACCTCAATCAATCTCATTCCACTTCCCTTTGCGATTCTTGATTTTCTTGAACCTGAATTGATAATTAAAGCTGGGTTTCTTCTTTCCTTTGAAGTCATCGAAAGGATGATTGCCTCTTGCTTATAAATTTCTTCTTGTTTGTTACCACTTTCTAACATATCAGTGAATTTTGATGCTCCCGGAATGAAAGATGCGATTTTTGAAAGCCCCCCCATTTTTTTAAGCCCTTGAATTTGCTTTAGAAAATCTTCAAAATCAAACTTCCCTTTTTCCATTTTTTGCTTTAGTTTTTCTGCCTCTTTTTCGTCTATCACATTTTTTGCTTTTTCAACAAGGCTGACTACATCCCCCATATCAAGAATTCTGTTTGCAATTCGTTCTGGGTGAAATTCTTCAAAATCTTCCATTTTTTCTCCCGTTCCGTAAAATTTGATTGGCTTTTTAAGAGAATGCTTAATATTAAAGGCAATTCCCCCCCTCGTTTCGCTTTCCATTCTTGTTAAAATCGTGCCTGTGAGGGAAAGTTTTTCATCAAATGCCTTTGCAAGGTTAAGAGACTGCCTTCCATAAAGGGCATCCATCACAAGCAAAATCTCCTGTGGCTTAGCAAGATTTTTGATTTCCTGCAATTCCTGCATTAGCTCTTCTTCAAGCTCGCTCCTTCCAGCTGTATCAAGAATTATGACATCAAATTTTGAAGCCTGAAGCATCGCTCTTTTTGTAATTTCAAGAGGGATTTCGTTTGCGATTATAGGAAGGCTTTCCAC
>CAZFPN010000093.1:0-4010 GCA_964521015.1 uncultured Rickettsiales bacterium
CCCTTTGGCAGCACTCGTGTGGCTTCCCATTACGGATGTTTTAGAGATTAACCCAACATTTAAAATTCCTTCCCTTTTTAGCTTAATAGCAAGCGAAAGTCCGCTTCCTCCTGCCCCCACTATTAACACATCATGAAAATAATTCATAAAAAACTTGATTTAAAAAAAATTAAATGTAAAAGTTTAATATATTTATTTTAAAAAAATGCAAGCTTACATCAAAATTTTTATTTTCTTTTTTTTAACCTCTTGTTTGATGGAAAAGCAGGATGGATTTACTTTTGAAGATGAAATTCTTTCTGAAATTAAAGTCGGTCAAAGCGAAGAATTTGTGAAGTTAAAACTTGGGACACCTTCTTTCGTGATTGAAAAAAACAGGTTTTTCTATGTTTCCGTTGTGAAGAAATATAGGGCATTTTTTCGCTCTCAAATTACTTACAAAAAAGTTATGGAATTTAGCTTTGCAAACGGAATTTTGAAGGAAATAAGGGAGCATAATGCCGAAAGTGATTTAGAATATGGCAAAATTTTAACCAAAATTAAAGCTCCTTCTAAAAAAGAAATTAATTCTTTCTAAAAATAAGAAAAAGACCTATAAAAATCATCGGCAAAGAAAGAAGTTGACCTGTACTTAATTCAAAAATTCCAAAGTTGAAAATTCCGTGAGGTTCTCTAAAAAATAGTTCTATAAAAAACCTTGAAAAACCATAAAAAAAGCAAAATATAGCCGTAAAACACTTTTCTTTTTGAAAGTAATTTGTTTTTTTCAGTAGGAATGCAAAAAGTAAAAACGGTAACAAGCCTTCAAAAATTGCTTCGTAAAGTTGGCTTGGGTGACGCGAAAGGAAGTCTCCGCTTGAAGGGAAAATAAAGCTAAACCAAAAATCTGTTGGCTTCCCCCAAAGTTCGCCGTTGATAAAGTTTGCTATTCTTCCAAAAAACAGCCCTGGCAAAACACAAATGCTGGCTCTATCAAAAATGTGCCACACACTAATTTGATTTTTTTTGCAAAATAGCACGATGGCAGAAATTACCCCAATAAAACCCCCATGAAAGCTCATCCCACCTTCCCAAATGGCAATAATTTTTGCAGGATTGCTAAAAAAATAAAGTGGCTCATAAAACAAGACATAACCTAATCTTCCCCCTAAAATCACTCCTAAAATGCAATAATTGAGAAGGTAGTCAAATTTTTCTTTCTTCACAACTTGGCTTGGAAGGGCGAATTTATTGAGATACACCGCTAAAAAACCAGCAAGTAAAAAACCAGCAATGTAAGCAAGGGAATACCACCTTAATTCAAAAAAGCCGATTTTAAAAATGACAGGGTCAATAAATAATTCCATACATTAATTACAAAGTTGATAAAGCGCAATTGCCGTTGCCGATGCAACATTTAGGCTTTCCATTTGTTCTTTTATTTTGATTTTCACAAGGAAGTCGCACGATTTAGATGTCAATTCTCGCATTCCTGCCCCCTCGCTTCCAACTATGATTGCAATTTTTTTTGGAGGGTTGTTTTTGGAAAATTCTTTCAAATCTTCTTTTCCACTTGAATCAAAGCCTAAAATCCAATAATCATTTTTTTTAAGAGTGTTAATTGCATTCGCAAGATTTGCTTCCGCCACTATCGGCAAAATTTCCATTCCTCCGCAGGCATTTTTTGCAATAACATCGTTTTTTGAAATGTCAGGCATATTTGTTTTGTGATAAAGCAAAAAATCAACTCCAAAGGCAACTGAAGAGCGAATTATATTGCCAATATTTGTGACATCCGTCAGGCTATCTAAAATTAAAACGATGCTATGCTCTTTTTTTAAATTTACATCTTTCAATGTTTTCGTAATTACATCAGAGCAAAATGCCAAAAGCCCTTGATGATTAATATTTTTCCCCTTCTTTTCCAAAATTTTTGAAATTTCATAATCGGTTGAAAGCCTTGCAATTGGCAGAAATTTTTGTGGAATTTTTTCCTTCGTTTTGTTTGTGTAAAGAAGTTCAAAGATATTCCTAGAACCAGATTTTAAAACAGAAAGCACAGAATGCGTCCCATATACAAGTGTTTTATTTGTCATTGTTAAATTTATTGTTTTTGCAAAAGTATATCAACATTTGTGATTTTTTCCGATTTAAAAAATGTAAGTAATTCCATCAAATTTTGAACGGGCAGGCTACTTTCAATTATCAAAATAAATTGCCTTTCCTTTCCTTGTTTTGCGATTTTTTTAATCTCATTTTTGAAGATTTTGTAATCTTGAATTTTGTTTTCCCCAATTGCAAATTCACCATTTTTAAAGATGGTAATTTTGATATCTTCAAGTTGTCTTTCTTTTTGTTCTTCAGCATAACCTTCGTCTGCTTTTGGAATTTCAAGGTCAAATACATTTTGAGCAACATTTGAAGTTAAAACGAAAAATATCAAAAGAATGAAGATTATATCAGTCATTGCTGTTAAATCAAGCACTCCCGTGTTTTGCTTTCTTTTTAAAAATGTTCGCAATTTTCTTTTTGATGGCATTTAAAAAACAAAATTTTAAAGAAGTTTCATAAGCCCTTCAACTGAAGCAACGGAAGTTTTTAACATCTCTTTTTCTTCGCTTGTTAAAGGAATTTCAATGATTTTAGAAACACCTTCTTTTGAAATAACACAAGGCACACCAACGAAAATGTTTTTGTATCCGTATTCTCCGTTAAGCATTACAGCGCAAGGAAGAATGCGATTTTTTTCAAACAAATGGCTTTCCATCATTTCAATCGCAGAAACAGCGGGAGAATAAAATGCGGAACCTCTTTCAAGAAGTTTAACGATTTCCGCACCGCCGTCCCTTGTTCTTTGGACTATTTCGGATAGTCTTTCTTTTGAAATCATGCCTTTTTCAATGAAAACAGAAAGTGGAATTCCAGCAATTGAAGTGTAGTTTATCATTGGCACCATTGTGTCACCATGACCTCCAAGAACGAAGGTTTTAACATCTTCAACAGAAACTTTAAGCTCGCTAGCCAAAAAGTAAGCAAACCTTGCGCTATCAAGCACGCCTGCCATTCCAACAACTTTTTTAGCAGGAAGACCGCTTTCCTTCCAAAGATGATAAACCATTACATCAAGTGGGTTCGTTACAACAATTACGAAAGCATCAGGGGCATATTGTTTAATTCCTTTTGCAACTTCGGAAATTACTCCAGCATTCGTTTTAATTAAATCATCACGAGACATCCCTGGTTTTCTTGGAATGCCAGCAGTGACGATAATAGCATGACTACCAGCAATTGCAGAATAATCGCTTGCACCAGAAAGCTTGCCATCAAAGGAAGAGACATTCCCACTTTGAGCCAAATCAAGAGCCTTTCCTTTCGCCGTTCCTTCGTGAATATCAAACATTACAACATCGTAACAATCTTTTAATGAAAGCATATGAGCTATCGTCCCCCCTATATTCCCAGAGCCGATAAGTGAAACCTTAAACCTAGACATAAAAAATAAAAAATATTTAAACTAAATTAAAACCTAAACATTTTAAAATGCAAGAAAAAATTTCAAAATATCAAAACTAATTAATTCCCAATTTTTCTTTAGCAAACCTGTTGTTTTCCTCAGTATCATTTAACACCCATCCATTTGTAAGAAGCCTTGAAATATGTTGCTTATTGTAAAGAAAAGAAAAAATGATTTGAAAAAATCCAAATGTGAACATCGTAATTATTAAATGCAGAACGCCAATTAAAATTTCCCCCCTGAAAACTGGCACAAGAAAGCCACAATAAAAGTATGTCCAGCTCCAACCTAGTTTAGCAGTTTTTGAAATTCCACTACCTCCATGCTTTAATTTGATTGATTTTTGCTTAAAAATGAAAATTCCAAGCAATGCTGGGAAAAAGATAATAAAAAATGATATAAAAATATAAACTTCAGGCATAAAAAATTAAAATAATATTTAGCTGAACTAAAGCCTAAACATTTCAAAATGCAAGAAAAATTTTCCATAATTTTCCATAACCATAATTTTCCATAA
>CAZFPN010000094.1:0-4003 GCA_964521015.1 uncultured Rickettsiales bacterium
CCGACCGCCTCCTTGTAAGGGAGATGCTCTACCAACTGAGCTAATCACCCACTTTGTAATAAACATTAAAAAACAAATTTTTTCATTTGTCAAGTTCTTTTTTATTTTTTTTAAAAAAAACTTGACTTTTTTTGTTATAAAGTAAATAAATTACTCAAGTTATTTTATTAATTTTATTACATATAACAATGTATAACAAAAATCTTACGGGAAAAGTTTATGAAAAATTGAAAGAAGGTCATTTTAGAGCACTTTCAATAGCTTTTGATGATGTATATTATAATAATTTAAAATCTTTAGCCGTTAGATTGCAAAATCAATATAAAAAAATTTTTGTGATTGGGATGGGAGGAAGCTTTTTAGGGGCAAAAACTATCATAGAAGCATTAAAGTTATGTAAAGTCGAAGTTTGCTTTCTATATTTTATTGAAGACGAATTACTTGAGGAACAAATTTCCAAAATTACAAACCAAGATTTAGTTCTGACAATTAGTAAATCTGGCAACACAACCGAAACTCTTTATATACTTGAAAAAATAATTGCAAAAGGAATAAGAAATGGTTTATCAATTACAGAAAATGAAAATGGAGAATTAGCAAAAATTAGCAAAAACAACAGTTTTGAAGTATTAAAGCACGAGCCAGTTTGTGGAAGGTTTTCCTTCTTGACAAATGTTGCGATTTTACCCTGTTTAATTGCTGGACTAAATTTGGAAAGTTTTTTGAGTGGGGTAAAAAAAGCTATTAATGAAATATTTGTCAGCCAAAATGAAGAATTTGATAAATTTCTAGAATTGCAAATGCTTGATAAGGCATTGAATTTAAACATTTTAATGCCTTATTCAATCAAAATGCAAAGTTTGACATATTGGTTTTCTCAACTGTATGCAGAAAGTTTAAATAAAGATGGCTTTAAAATAATGCCATTTCCATCAATTGGCACAAGAGACCAACATTCAGTTTTAGAAGGTTATCTGCAAAATCCAAAAGATAAAATGATAACATTTATTATTAAAAAAGAGACAAATCTTCTTTATAAAGAATACTTACTAACTAAGAAAATTTGCGAAGAACAAGGCTTAAAAGTTCGTGCATTTGAATTTGAAAGAATTACAGAAGAAGAATTAGGCTTTATAATGTCTTACTTAGTAATTGAGGTTCTTTGCATTGCAGAAGGGTTACGAATTGACCCATTCAATCAAGAGATGGTAGAAAAAAGAAAGAAATTAAAAGTTTTATGAGTTTTTTTAAAGATAAAAAAGTTTTTTTAACAGGACATACAGGCTTTAAAGGGGCTTGGACTGCCTTTATTTTAAAACAATTAGGGGCTGATGTAACAGCTTTTGCATTAGCACCATATGAAACCTCCCTTTACAACATTTTAGGGCTTGAAAAAGAGATAAAGTCTATAATAGGGGATATTAACAACCCTGCGGAAATTGAAAAAGCGATGATGGAAGCAAAACCAGAAATCGTCTTTCATATGGCAGCTCAGGCTTTTGTAATTCCTTCTTATAAAGACCCTAGAATGACTTGGCAAACAAATGTGATTGGAACTTTGAATGTTTTTGAAGCGGTGAGAAAAGCTGGCACCGTGAAAGCGATGGTGAACATTACAACTGATAAATGCTATGAAAACCTTGAATGGTTTTATCCATACAGAGAAACGGATGCATTAGGTGGGCATGACCCTTATTCTTCAAGTAAAGCAGGGGCGGAAATACTATCTTCAAGCTATAGAAGAAGCTTCTTCAAAAAAGAGGGCATTAAGATGGCAACAGTGAGAGCAGGAAATGTGATAGGAGGAGGGGACTTTAGTGAAATTCGTCTTTTGCCTGTGGCAATTAGAAGTGTGAAAGAGAAAACCCCATTTTACATTACGGCACCAAATTCAACGAGACCTTGGCAACATGTAATGGAGGCAATTAGTGGATACTTCATCTTGGCAGAAAAGCTTTACACAAGTGAGGGATTTGATAAGGCATATAACTTTGGTCCAGATTTAAGTGGAAATCTCACAGTTATAGAGGTAGTGAAGGAAATGCAAAAGCACATCCCTTCCTTGAAATATGAGATAAAGATAGACCATAATTCCCCGCACGAAGCTAAGCTTTTAATGCTGGATACTAGCCTTGCAAAGCACGAGCTTGGATGGAAGCCAAAAATCACCACTCTAGAAGGCATAAAGCTAACAGCAGAGTGGTATAATGCTTATTTAACTGGAAGTGAAAACTTAAAAGAATTGACGAGAGAGCAGATTAAGATGTTTTTTTAACTATATGAAAACTTTATTATCATCTTTTTCTATTTTAATAATACCATTTTGGATTATTGCTTTTAATTATGTTTTTAGAAACAATGATATACTTTTATACAGCTTTCTTGAGGCTATCATACTTGTCTCTTTTTTTGTTCTGACAACAAATTGTTATAAATTTCCGTCTTTGCATTATTGTTTTTTCCCATTTATTTAATTTATATATTTCAAGGTTTTGCTATTTTAGTTTCTAATGGTTATACAACTGTGCTTGCAATTAAAAATATTGATAGTGTAGATTTATTTTTTACATTAAAAAATATCTTCCTTGCTTTTTGTTGTGATTGGAATATTTGCATTCTTTATCTTGTTTTTGTATAAAAAAATTTTCAAGTTTCAAAGAATTGGAATTTCATTATCTTTGCTTTATCTCTCATAATCACTTCCGTAATATATAAAAACTTAAACAAACAAATAAAAAATTATGATAATTTTCCATTTATTGATTTTATTAGAGTTGCAAAACTTGCTATAACAGTCAAGAAATTTGATAATTCTGTTTTTATATTTCCTAATGAGTATCACTTTGATAAAAAAAAGAATACCCTTTTTTAAAAGATACTGTATTTGAAAACTCTTTAACACAAGATAGACAAAATTTAAATGTTGTCATTGTTTTTATAGAGGGGAATATATGCAAAGCTTCTTCTTGCATATGGAGGAAATTTTGAAGACTTAACTCCAAATTTAGATTCTTTGACAAATCAAAATAATGTAACGAAGGTGAACAATTAATTTTTTAACCATACATTTAATAAACAAAAATATTCCTAACACATTTTTAGGTAAATCTTTATTTGAAAAAAGGCAATTTGATTTTGCAGTTGCATAGAGGCAAAAACATCTTATATATAAAACAATGTTTATTGAGAGGGTCTGGAAAATCCTTAAGAAATTGAAAAATCATTTGACATATACAAAAATTACATATAGACACAATTATGTTACGAATCAATTAATATATTAGCAAGATGAAAATAATTGACACAGGCTTTGAAGGGCTAAAAGTGGTAAAACTTAATCTTTTTAAGGACGATAGAGGCTTTTTTGTTGAGCGATTTAACGAGAATACTTTAAGAGAAAACGGAATTGATATGAAGTGCATTCAGGTTAATCATTCCTATAGTGTGCAGAATGTCGTGAGAGGCTTGCACTTTCAAACTAATCCTGCTCAAAAAAAGCTTGTGGGGGCTGTGAGCGGTGTTATACTTGATGTAGCAGTTGATTTGAGGGCAAAATCCCCAACTTTTGGCAAACATTTTAAGATAAAAATAGAAAGCCCAGATACTCTACTTTACATTCCTGAGGGCTTTGGGCATGGGTTTTCCGTCCTTTCTCCTGAGGGAGCAAACTTACTTTATGTTGTTGAGGGGCATTACAGCAAAGCGGGGGATAATGGAATTTTATATAATGATGATGATTTTAATATAGATTGGGAAGTAAAAGAGCATTTGGTTTCAAGTAAAGATGCTAGTCTTCAAACATTTAAAGAATATAAAAATAACCCTTTGTTTTGAAAAATGAAAATAGAATTCTACCCACTTGGCAAGATAAATTCTTTAATAAAAGAAGAACTTTACGAGGCATCAAAAAGGGTTATAGATTTAGGTTTTTACATACTTGGAAAGGAAGTTGGGGAATTTGAAAAAGAATTTGCAAACTTTTGCGGTGTAAAATTTGCAATCG
>CAZFPN010000095.1:0-3005 GCA_964521015.1 uncultured Rickettsiales bacterium
GGTTCCGAGATTGTCGTATTGACCAGCCAGTGCCACACCAGTTTTGCTGCACGTATGTTCACGATAAATTTTGGGGCAGAAAGCACCCTGTAAAGCAGGAGGATATATGCGATTATTTAAAAGAATGGAGAAAAAAGGCTGGTATTTCAACCAAAAAAATTGATGATATTTTTGGATACAGGCACACTGCAGGACATTGGTTTAGGAAGGATAATAACTCAGGGAGCATTCCAAAGCCAAGCGATTGGTTGAGGTTGAAGGAAATTCTTAAATTTGACGATACATATGATAAACAAGTTACAGAACTTGAAGAAAAGCAGATTGTTTTTGAACAGTCCTTACGAATTACAAACTGGGATAAACCGAGTGACACAATAACTGCAACAAGCCCTGAAATACATATTAACAAAGAAAGAAGGCTTTCCGCTCGTGAATGTGCTAGAATTCAAACCTTTCCCGATGACTTTATTTTCACTGGAAGTTTAAATAGTATGTATAGACAAATAGGCAATGCTGTGCCTGTGAAATTTGCAAATATTTTGGCAAAAGAAGTTTTAAAGATGCTTTATGAAAAATGATGATTTAATTAATTTAGAAAAGCTTGAGTATAAATATTTAAACAAGTATTACCATTTTTTAAAATTTACACAAGACGATATATTGAATGGACTTAATACAAAAAATGAGATTAAAGATGATTGGTTTCACAAATGGAACACTGGAGAAAAAGAAAAGAAAATATCGGATTTTAACACAGGGGCGGAAAGAGTAATTTATGCACTTATCAACTCTAAAGGCATTGGCACGCCGAACTCTTGCCCTGTGGGAAGCGACCTGATGTTTGAAGTTAATGAAGCATTTATTCATATTGACTTAAAAACAGTTCAAACGAGCAATATTGGGGATTTTACAAATAGTATTTTTGTTGGAAATAACCAAATTAGCTATAATTCAAAATATATCGTAAATGATACAGAGCGAGAATTCAATGGTGCGAATTTACCACATTTTTATAGAAAAAATGGCGAGAAGAAGCATTGTCTTACATATTTTTTAAGTATTTTGCATGATAGTGAAACATTTGAAACTTTGTGTATTTATATAACTTGCTTTCCAAATGGAATGTTGCAACCGATTTATGGCGGGGATGTTTTTAATGCTGGTAAAAATCCTGACAAAGTGAGGTATAACATCAAGGATTGCAGAGATTTTAAATTAATAAATGCAAGAAGGCTGTTGGTTGTTTATTTTAATGAAAACATCAATGATGATTATAAAAGAAAGTTAAAATTTATTTATGACAGCTATTTAACTCAAAATAATTTATAACTAGGCTTCCTAACGGACGGCGAAAAGAGGCAACACCCCCTACTTCCCCCTAAAACCTAAAATTGTCAAACTAAAAAATCATCCTTGACATTCAAAAATATTATCACACTATGTGCTAATAAATAATTTTGCTAGATTAAACAGGCAAACAAAAAGATAATCTAAAAGCGTAATGATGTTAGGAATTTCTGTATTTTTATGGATTAATAAAGATAAATTTCATGGAATATCAATAAAAATTTAAGCAATGCCATTTGGGAAATAGAAAAATGGCTTGACTTATCAAAAATAATTTTTTAGCATCAAGGTAATAGATTTTTATTTTTTATGAAAGAACAGAATTTAAAAGAACAGCCTCAAAACTTCAAAAAAACCCCAGTTACAAGGGAAGAAGCGCTTGCACTTCACCAATTTCCAAAACCGGGAAAGGTTGCTCTTTTACCAACAAAGCCACTGCTAACATCAAGAGACCTAGCCCTTGCTTATTCCCCTGGTGTTGCCTTTCCTTGTATTGAAATTGAAAAAAACCCTGATACAATTTACGACTATACTTCCAAAGGGAATATGGTTGCTGTAATTTCAAATGGAACGGCAGTTTTAGGGCTTGGCAACCTCGGCTCTAAAGCTTCTAAGCCTGTGATGGAAGGGAAGTCTGTTCTATTTAAAAGATTCGCCAACATTGATAGCGTTGATATTGAAGTTGATAGCACAAACACCGAAGAAATCATCAAATCAATCGCCCTAATTGGGGAAACTTGGGGGGGAATTAACCTTGAAGACATCAAAGCCCCTGAGTGTTTTGAAATAGAAGAAAGGTTAAAAGAAATGCTTGATATTCCCGTATTTCACGATGACCAGCATGGAACAGCAATAATCACTCTTGCAGGGCTTATGAATGCTTGCGAAATTTCAGGCAGGAAAATGTCCGAACTTAAAGTCGTTATGAATGGTGCGGGTGCGGCAGGAATTGCTTGCCTTGAGCTTATCAAAAAAGGTGGAGTAAAGGCGGAAAACATTATTTTATGCGATACAAAAGGGCCTATTTACAAAGGAAGAATAGAAGGAATGAATGCCTTTAAGGAAAAGTTCGCAGTTGCAACAAACGCACGTTCTTTGGAAGAAGCTTTAATTGGTGCTGATGTTTTCATCGGGCTTTCCGCTAAAGGTGCGGTGAACCAAGAAATGATAAAGAAAATGGCAAAAAAGCCTATCATATTCGCAATGGCAAACCCAGACCCTGAAATCACCCCTGAAGAAGTTCTTGCTGTAGTGCCTGATGCCATCGTTGCCACAGGAAGAAGTGATTACCCAAATCAAGTGAATAATGTTATGGGCTTTCCTTATATTTTCCGTGGAGCACTTGATGTAAGAGCAAGAAGAATAAACGACGAAATGAAGCTTTCCGCCGCATTTGCCATCGCAAAACTTGCAAAAGAAAGTGTACCAAATAGTGTAAAACTGGCTTATCCTCACAGGAATTTATCTTACGGGGCAGAATACATAATTCCAACACCTTTTGACCCTCGCCTCATCGTAGAAGTTTCATCCGCAGTTGCAAAATCTGCCATTGAGACAGGTGTTGCAAGGAAGTCAATTGAAAATTGGGAAGAATACAGGCACGAACTGCTTTCTCATGTCAACCCTTCAATGAATTCAATTGGTTTATTGTTTAGGAA
>CAZFPN010000095.1:3015-3980 GCA_964521015.1 uncultured Rickettsiales bacterium
TCACAGGAAAAGAAAAGAGTAATTTTCGCCGAAGGGGAAGAACCTGAAGTGGTTAGAGCTTCCGTCTATCTTGCTGAAAATGGTTATTGTAAGGCAATTTTAGTCGGTAGGGAAGAAAAAGTAAAAGCCGTTTTAGCTGAAGTTGGGGCAGGGCAGAATGCAAACATTGAAATCGCAAACGCCTCTTTAATGCAAGAAAAAATCCCAGATTTAACAGAAATTATCTATACAAAATTGCAAAGAAAAGGCTTCCTTTACAGAGACTGCGAAAGAATGGTAAAAACCGATAGAAACACCTTCGCTTCTTGCCTTCTTGAATCAGGCTACGGAAATGCCTTAATGACAGGCTACACAAGGGGTTTCAAGCGCTCCCTTTCTGATGTCGCAAATGTGCTAAAAGAAGACGCAAATTCCGTTTTATGCGGATATTCCATCATTTCCAACTCCGAAAGGACAATAATAATGGGGGATACCGCAATCAACGAAAACCCTTGTGCCGAAAAGCTGGCTAAAATCGCAATGAACCTTGCAGGGCTTGCAAAAAACATGAATTTAGACCCAAGAGTTGCCTTCGTTTCATATTCAACCTTCGGTTCAAGAGAAGGCGACCATGTTTGCACCATCAAAAAAGCAATGCAAATTTTGGAAGAAAAAAAGGTTGCCTTTGAATTTGAAGGCGAAATGTCAATTGAAGTCGCACTTTCCGAAAATCCTAGAAAAAACTATCCTTTCAACAGGCTTTCAAAATCTGCTAATATCATCATCGCAACAAACCTTCAAACAGCAAGCATGGCAAGCGGATTAATCAAACTGCTTTCATCTTCAACATCAGTCATCGGTCCTGTTGTGACAGGCTTTGAAAAACCAGTGCAAATTGTGAAGTATGGGGCGAACTTTGAAGACATCGTGAATTCCACAATTCTTTCTTTAGCAAAAGTTTAAAAAGCTATTTAATCAATGTAAGT
>CAZFPN010000096.1:0-3965 GCA_964521015.1 uncultured Rickettsiales bacterium
GATGCAGTTAAAATGTTGACAATTCACACGGCTAAAGGTTTGGAATTTCCTTTTGTGTTTTTGCCTGGCTGGGAAGAAGGCTTGTTTCCTTCAGCTAAAACCGTTGAAGATGGGGGCGAGATAGGAATTGAAGAAGAGCGTCGTCTTGCATATGTTGCAATTACAAGAGCAAGAGAAAGGCTCTTTTTAAGCCATACAAGAATGAGAATGATATACGGAGGCTTTAACCCAACTAGAGAAAGTATGTTCCTTTCTGAAATCAAAAATTCGTCTGCAGTTTATTATAGAGACAAAAGCATTGGCAATACTTCCGCAACTTTTGGAATGAATTATGGCAGGAATTATGATATGAGTGGCGAAAGGTTTCGTGCTGGGTCTTTTTCTGAGGAAATTAAAAATGCCAAAAAGCTTGAATTAATCAGCGAAGGCTCTGTTGTTAAACATAAAATATTTGGCTTTGGAAAAGTTGTCAAAAAGGTTTCCCCCACTTTATTTGAAGTGATTTTTGAAGAAGATTTAGAAAGAAAGACGATAAGAAATGATTTTCTGACATTTGTTAAAAAAAGCGAATAACTTTAAACTTCAATACTCGTAGTTTTGTTAATTATTATTTGTGGAAAGAAGATGACAAAAAAGAACTTATGCTTAATATGAAGAATTATGTTAAACTTTAACAAAAATATATCTTGCTTACAGAATTAAATTTCAAACAGCTTCAATCTTTAATTTATATCTAGGTCAACTCCGATTTTACATAAATTAGTATTAAACTAAATCACGCATAGATATTTCAGTCTTTTTTTATTAATAGCAAAATATAACTTGATTTTGTTAAATACTTACTTTAGCTAAAATATCAAATAGTTCAATTTTATGAAAAACTACAGAATTGCAATAGCGGGTGCAACAGGAAATGTTGGAAGGGAAATCTTGCAAGTAATCAGCGATAGAAAGCTTGAGTTTAGCGAAATTTATGCTCTTGCATCGCCCAAATCGGTTGGGAAGAAAGTTTCTTTTGGCTTGAAAGTCTTGGAAGTTGGAGATGTCACAAAATTTGATTTTAAAAAAGTTGATATAGTGTTTTTCTGCTCTGGAAGTTCATTTTCAAGGGAATATAGAGAAAAAGTTTTAAATGCTGGCTGTGTGATAATAGATAATGCCTCTGCCTTTAGAATGGAAGAAGGTGTAGGTTTAATTATTGGCGATGTCAACCCCGAAGATGTTGCAAATTACAAAGAAAAAAGAGTTTTAGCAAACCCAAATTGCAATGCTTCACCACTTGTAATGGCATTAAAACCGCTTGAAGAATATGGAATTAAAAGAATTGTCGCTTCCACCTATCAGTCTGTTTCTGGTGCTGGAAAAAAGGCGATGGACGAACTTTACAACAGAACAAAATCTTTTTACGAAATTTCCATTTCAGGCAAGGAAGTCACGGCAAGAGAAGGTGACGAAATTTTCACAAAAGATATAGCATTCAACTGCATTCCGCACATTGATATTTTCCTTGAAGATGGCAGAACGAGAGAAGAATGGAAAATGGAAGTTGAAACATGCAAAATTCTAAAAAACCCAAATATAAAAGTGAGTGCAACCTGTGTGAGAGTTCCTGTTTTTGTGGGTCATTCAATTAGTGCAAACATTGAATTTGAAAAATCTTTTGAACTGGACGATATTTACGAAAAATTACATTCTTTTGAAGGAATTGTTGTAATGGATAGAAGGGAAAATGGGGGTTATATCACTCCGCGTGAAGTTGTAAGAACTACAGGTGTTTATGTGTCTAGAATAAGAAAAGACGAAAGCAATAAAAACACACTTTCACTTTGGATTTCAGCCGATAATGTTTATGGAATTGGGGCCGCTTACAATGCCGTTAGAATTCTTGAAGAGTTAATTAAAGTGATTAATTAAACAATTTTCGCAAAATCTTTTTTAATTAAAAAGGTGAGCTTTTTGAAGGCTTTAAGCAAGCTTTCCTTCGCTTCATTCCATTCTTCATTTTTGAAATTTGAAAGAACAAAATTGGAAACATCATTTTTAAATTCTGGTCTTCCAACACCTATTCTAATGCGCGAATAACCATTTCCAACCATTTCATCAATTGATTTAAGCCCATTGTGTCCGCCTGCTCCTCCGCCTGTTTTGAATTTAAGCTTTCCGCATTCTAGGTCTATATCGTCGTGGAAGACAAAAATATTTTCAAGTGGAATTTTGTAAAATCTCATTGCTTCTAAAACCGCCTTTCCTGATAAATTCATATAAGTTTGAGGCTTTATACAAATTACTTTTTCGTTATTAAAATCAAAACTAAAAACGGAAGAATTGAATTTCAACACTTCGTTCCTAGGAACTTCAAGGAAATCAGCAAGCAAATCTAATGCTAAAAAACCAGTATTGTGTCGGGTGTTTTGATATTCACTGCCCTTATTTCCAAGTCCAACGAAAAGAAGCATATTAACTTTCTAATTCTTTTTTTGCACTTGCCATACTTTTTGAATTACGAGAAATGTAATCGTTCATATAAAAACTCTGCTTTGGAAGTATGAAATTTCCAGAAAAAGCTTTAATTGAAGGCATTTTAAAATCATAGCTTTTTTCAAAATTGCATTCAGTTTTGATATCAAGTTTTTTTGCTAGCATTTCAACAATCACAGCATCGTTTAAAGCATTTCCAATTGGCATTACGGCTTTTGAAGTCTTCAGCCTTTTACCTTCTGTATTCGTGAAAGTTGCCACCTTTTCAGTGTGTGCGGTGGCAGGGAAGATGACACTTGCAATTGAAGCGAGTTTGTCTCCGTGTGAGCCTTGATAAATCAGGAAAGTGTTTTTGAGTGCATTAACATCAATTTCATCAGAGCCGAGGCTATAAACCGCTTTAATTTCACCCGCTTCAACCTTTTCCATAATTCCGTTAATACCTTTTTCAAAAGTGAATTTTGCATCAAAACCAGAAACAAGGCTTGCATTTAAGTGAAGAATGTTAAGTCCGTTCCAATTTTCCTTTTTTAAATGCTTTTCGGCAATTTCAAGTAATGTTTTATGCACGGAAAGTCCTTCTTCTCCTAAAAAAGCATTTAAGCCAGCAATAATCATCGGTTTGCTTGCTTTTGAAAGAATTTCTTCTAGCTCTTTGCTTTGAAGATTTGCCTTTTCCATTCCTAAGTGTTTTGCTTTATATGTTAAATCAACATTTTCACCAATTATATAGACAGGAATTTTCCTTTCCATCAAATTTCTTCTAATTCTTGCATTTAAAACGGGATTTTCTTTCTTTAAATCGGAGTTTAAAATCACTATGACATCAGCTTCTTCAATTCCAACGATTTTTGAGTTGAAAATGTAGTTTTCCCTTTTTGTTAAATCAAGATTGAAGTCATTTTGTCTGCATTCTGTATATTTAGAGCCTAAATTTTCCATCAAGCTTTTTAAAGTGAAGATTGTCTCAGCATCAGTAAAGTTGCCACTGATTGATGCAAATTCTTTTGATAAATCAAGCTTTTTAAGTTGCATTACAGCAAATTCCATCGCTTCCTCAAAGGAAGATTTAACAAGCTTTCCATCTTTTCTTAAATAGCAAGAATCAAGCCTTTGGTTTAACAGACCATCAATTGCAAAACGGGATTTATCAGAAAGCCATTCTTCGTTAATTTCCTCGTTAATTAAGGGCAAAACCCTAACTACTTCATTGTTTTTTGATTGAACGGAAATGCTCGCACAGAGACCATCAAAAACATCAATAGAGTTGGTCTTTTTAAGTTCCCAAGGGCGATATTGCATTGAATATGGTTTTGCAGTTAAGGCTCCCACTGGACAAAGGTCAATTATGTTTCCAGAAAGTTCTGATTTTATTCCTTGATTTAAAAATGTTGCAATTTCCATTTCGTTCCCTCTATTAAAAGCCCCTAATTCACTTGTTCCTGCTACATCTTCCATAAATCTCACACATCTCGTGCAGTGGATGC
>CAZFPN010000097.1:0-3888 GCA_964521015.1 uncultured Rickettsiales bacterium
TGTATTCATCTGGGTTAGAGCCGCAATTCCAAGGTATAGATATGACCAACTAATGAGGCTAGGCTGGAAGGTTTTCTTACCAATTTCACTTTTGATGATTGTTGCAACCTCTTCATATGTAGTTTTTTTTAGCTGAAAATGAAAGAAAGTTTAAGCAATGGAAGGGCATCTTTATCTTACAAAATCCTGAAGTGCTTTTTGTTGTTGTTTGTTATTATTTTTGAAATTCTTTCCTTTCCAATAAAACTTCTTTTAAAAAAATGAAAATTCATTTAGTGCAAGCAAGACCAAAAGTCGGAGACTTAGAATTTAATACATCAAAGATTTTACTAGAATGCGAACTTGCATCAAAAGAAAATTGCGATTTAATCTGCTTTCCAGAACTTTTTTTAATTGGCTATCCAATTGAAGATAGAATCTTATTTCAAGATTTTAAAACTTCAGTTCAAAAGTGCATTAAAAAAATAGTCAAAAAAAGCCTTGATTTTAAGCTTCTTCAAATCGCATTACCTTGCCCTGTTTTTGAAAAAGGAAGGCTCTTCAATTCAATTTTGTTAATTGAAAATGGCAAAGTGATTGCAAAAATTCATAAAAATTCTCTTCCAAATTATGGTGTTTTTGACGAAAAAAGATATTTTTCCACTGGAAATTCTGTTAAAATTCGCGAAATCAAAGGGAAAAAAGTTTTATTTGCAATTTGCGAAGACATATGGAGCGAAAAATATCTCAAAAAAGCATTGGAATTAAAGCCCAATCTTGTTGTGGCAATTAATGCAAGCCCATTTGAGCGAGGGAAATTTCAAAAAAGGGTTTCAAAAATGGCTCAATTCAAGTGTCAAGCAATTTATCTAAATCAAGTTTTGGGTTATGACGAACTTTTGTTTGATGGTGGTAGTTTTTGCCTTAATTCAAAGGGCGAAATTACCTTTTTGATGCCATTTTTTCAGGAAGAAAGTAAGGTGTTTGAAATCACGGAAAATCCTTGCAAAATAAACACTTTCAATGAAATGGAAATCACCTATAATGCCCTTGTTTTCGGTTTGCAGGAATATCTTAGGGTCAATTCCATTTCGCAAGTTGTGCTGGGGCTTTCTGGCGGAATAGATTCGGCATTTTGTACGAAAATCGCAATTGATGCAATTGGCAGGGAAAATGTCTTTCCAGTTTTGCTTCCATCTCACATTTCAAGCATGGAAAGTAAGAATGATGCCACAACATTCCTTAAAATAAACGGACTTTCGGCGAAAGAAATTCCAATTAAAGAAATTTTTGATGTCGCAAAGCAAAAAATTGGCAACTTACATGGACTTGCCGTGCAAAATTTGCAATCTCGCATTAGAGGGTTGATTTTGATGGGAATTTCTAATCAAACGGGAGCGATGGTTTTAACAACTGGCAATAAATCAGAACTTGCGATAGGTTATTGCACTATTTATGGCGATATGAATGGGGGTTTTAACCCAATTAAAGATGTCTTTAAGACAGATATATTCGCACTTTGCAGGTTTTTGAATTTAAAAAACGATGTTTTTCCTTTAAATATGCTTGTAAAGTCTCCCACTGCGGAACTGGCAGAAGCACAAACAGACGAAACATCTTTTGGTCTTCCTTACAAAGTTCTTGATTTTATTTTACAAAAAATCATTGAAGAAAAGGCTAAAATCAATGATATTTCAAGGGAAATTTCAACAAATGGTTTTCTCAAAACAGCAAATGATTTTAGAGTTGAAAACAACTTTAAATCATTCACTGCAAATGAAATGACCGAATATGTAATGCAGATGCTAAAAAAAGCACAATTTAAAAGAGAGCAAGCGGTATGTGGAAGTAAAATTTCAGCCTGTTCCTTTGGAAGAGATTGGCGATTTGGAATAAAAATGTAAATATTTTACTCAAAAAATTCCGCTGCATCTCTTTGGTTCGGGAATGGTAAAATTGCAAGCTCCCTAGCCCTTTTGATGGCGATTTTAATTGCTCTTTGGTGCTTTCTATCAACTTTAGTCACACGAGAAGGCAAAATTCCCCCAATTGGGTTTAAAAATTGCTTTAAAATACCTAAATTTTTGTATGTCAGCTCGGCAAGGTCTGTTTTGTTGATGAAATTTTTTCTTCCTCTTTGGTTAAAAAGTTTAATTTCTTTTTTTGATTTTAACAAGTTTCTAGCTTCACGAGAAAGCCCAACGATGGAATCAGGGTCTATTTCAACGGCTTCGTAAGTTTCTTCCAAAACTTGAGATTTTTTTGGTTTATATGGTTGTGTCATAGTTTAAAAATTAGGCTTTTTGAGTAAATATGTTGGAATATGTTTTTTCCTCTTCCGTGCTTAAGTATTCAGGAGTTTTAAGCAATTCATTTAAAATTGGAGAAGGTGTTACACTTTCATCTTCTTCTTTGTAGATTGCATATCTTAAAACACTTTCGTTAATTCTAAGGTATTTCGTAAGTTCCATTGGAAAACCGCCTTCAGCTTGCACTTTTAAAATGAAGTATCTAGCTTTGGAATGCTTTTTTACTTTGTAGGCAAGGTCTCTCACCCCCCAGTATTCACAGGAAATTACTTTCCCGTTGTGCTTTTCTAGAGTGTCAAAAAACCTAGATTTAAGGCTTTCAATACCCTGAACTGGAATTTCCGCTATAACGGCAAATGGTATTTCGTAATAATTCATAATATAAAAAATATTTCAATCAAATGTAAGTGCGATTTTCAAAAAAGTCAAGAAATTTTAAAAATTTTTCTTGACTAATAAAAATATACAAATATGGCTTATGTAATTTTGTAAGTTTTTGTATTCAAATATGGCAAATAATAAAAGTTTTTTAGATAAAATAGAGCATATTTGTAGTAAAATTCCTCAGCCAATTGTTTTCTTCTTGTGGCTGATGTTGTTTTCTACTCTTTTTTCCGTTATTTTAAGTAGCATTTCCGCTTCCTTTAGCCTTATAACCTTTGAAAATGGAAATAAAGTTGAAAAAATCCATTATATAAAAAATATTCTAAGTGCTGACGGAATAAGGTTTGTTTTGACGAACTCAATTTCAAAAATTTCAAGTACTAATATAATGCCAATTTTAATTATGTCTATTATTGGTCTTGGTCTTGCTGAAGGTTCAGGATATATTCGGGCCGTTTTTATAAGCATTTTAAGCAAATTTAAATCTTCAGGAAAGGTTGCTACAATTTTTCTTTTGTTTTTTGGAGTAATTTCAAATGTCGCATCCGATGCTGGATATTTAATCCTCGTTCCCCTTGGAGCTTTGATTTTTGCAACAACAAAGCGCAACCCAATACTGGGTGCCGCAGTTGCTTTTGCAGGCGTTTCTGGTGGTTTTACAGCAAACTTATTCCTTGCAGGGTCTGATGCTCTTCTTGCTGGAATTTCAACCACAGCCGCAAGGTCGGTAATTTCTGATTACACTGTTTCTATTCAGTCAAATTACTACTTTTCAATTGCATCAACATTTGTGATTGTAATTGCAGGATATATCGTGACAGAATTTGTGATGATAAAAAGATGGAAATATGACCCAAAACTTCTTAGCGAAGTTGAAACTATTGATGCTTTAAATCCTTTGCAAAAAAAGGCTTTAAGATATGCTAATTTAGCATTTTTAATCACCACAATCATCATTATGCTTGGCATACTTCCTGAAAATGGAATACTCCGCAACCCTGAAACTGGCGATTTATGGAAAAATTCTCCGCTTTCACACGGCATTATATTGCTTTTTACGGTTTTGTTTGGTGTGTCGGGTTTGACATATGGAATTATAGCAAAAACAATTCAAAAAGCAGATGATGCAGTAAAAATGTTCTCAAGCTTCATCGCAATGTCAGCTGGGGCACTTGGGCTTGTGATTTTTGCTTATCAGTTCTTGAATATACTTGAA